>CAZRNC010000123.1:0-7807 GCA_964601285.1 uncultured Thermomicrobiales bacterium
ATCGAACAACTAACCAAACGGTACGGCGATATGACAGCCGTTGACAGTCTGGATCTGGAGATAGCACCAGCGGAAATATTCGGGTTGCTCGGCCCGAATGGCGCCGGCAAGAGCACCGTGATCTCGACCATTCTCGGCATCAAACGTCCGACCAGCGGCTCGGTGACGGTGCTCGGGCTGGATTCGGTGCATGACGCCAGAAAGATTCGCGCCCTGACCGGTTATGTCATGCAGCAGATCGCTCACGACAAATTCCTTTCTGGCCGTGAAAACTGCTCGCTCCACGCCGGACTGTTCGGATTGAAGAGGCAGGAACGCTCCCGGAGAGTCCACGAGGTGCTGGAGTGGGCCGGCCTGCTGGATGCCGCCGATCGCATTGTAAACACCTATTCAGGTGGAATGATGCGCAGATTGGACCTGGCGATCAGCATGCTCCATCACCCCAGGCTGATCGTTCTCGACGAACCGACTATCGGCCTCGACATTAAAAACCGTCGCCGCCTGTGGGAAATGATCGGACGGATGCGCGAACAGGGCACCACCATTCTCCTGACAACCCACTATCTTGAAGAGGCCAGCCAGCTCTGTGACCGCGTCGGCATCATGCATCTCGGCAAACGCGCCGGGCTGGGAACACCGGAGCATCTCATGGACTCCGTCACCAGTGGTGAACATGCAATGGAAATCGACATCACCCGACCAGACGTCATCGACATGGTCACACTTCCGGCAGGGTCGCTCATCAGCGACTCCCGGATCACCATCACCGCTCCACCCCGGCAACTTTGGTCTGCGCTGGGAAACATCCAGAACGCAGCACCGGAATCAATCCGGGCGGTGCGCTACCGGGAACCGACGCTGGATGATGTCTTCCTGAAACTGACCGGATCGGAGATTCACCGGTGAACAACACCGCAACGATCAAGGAGACATCCTTCATCCAGGCATTTCTCACCCTCTCCCAGCGCTGGCTCTGGCGGCTGCGTCGAGAACCTTCCGCGCTGGTCGCATCTGTCGTTCAACCGGTGATCTGGCTGGTCCTGTTCGGGAACCTGTTCAGCTCTGGACTGGAAGGGCTTGGGGAGAGTTACATCGCGTTCATGACGGCCGGGGTGATCGTGATGACCGTGTTCAACGGCGCCATGGCCGGCGGGGTGGAGATCCTGTTTGACCGTGAATCGAAGCTCTTCGAACGCTTGGTCGCTGCGCCGATCCCACCGGTTGCCGTCATGACCAGCCGGTTCGGATTTGTCGTTGCGCTGACCACCCTGCAATCGGCCATTATCATCCCCGTTGCCTGGATAATGGGAGTTCAAATCGGCTCCGGGTTAGCCGGATTGTTGCTTATCCTGCTTACCGGCATGATCCTGGGGGTTGGTATGCTGGCGGTCTCCACCGCGCTCGCGTTCGGACTCCGGAGTCATGCGCCATTCTTCTCGATCAGCGGATTCATTACCCTTCCACTGATCTTTGCCAGCAATGCGCTTGCACCGATCGAATCCATGCCAGGTTGGCTCCAGGTCATCGCCCGGGTCAACCCGATGACCTACACCATCACGAGCGTCAGGACGCTGATGCTGGACGGAATCTATTGGACAGAGGTGCTTTCGACGCTGGCGGTCCTGGTGTTGTTTGCCGGCTTGATGCTGATTGTCTGCTTCTGGTTCATGCAGCGGGCGCTTCGCTAGCAGCGCGGGGTACGCCTCGGCGCGGTGGGGCCATCGGTGGCAATGCCGCCCCAGATGGTGTTGACCAGTTCCTCGGCGCCGGCGAAAGTCGCCTGCGACTCGTCCAGTCCATGACGTGACACGAGCATGCGGTAGACAACCGCACCCGGGAAGAGATCGAGCACCAGTTGCAGGTCGAGATCCATCCGAACCTCACCTCTTGCCTGGCCACGTTCGAGAATCTCCTGAATCGCCTTCCGCCGGGGCAGGAGCGCATTCTCCCAGTAGATCGTCATGAACTCGGGGTTGGAGATGGCAGCGCTGATGATCCTGCCAGTCATTGGGCCGATATAGGAAGCACTGTTCACCCGTCGGAAATCGAGGAACAGCGCGATCAGGTCGTCGCGGGTATTACCGGTGTCTGGCATGCGAACGTCATCGCTCAACCCGCGCAGCGCTTCAGCAACCAGCTCTTTCTTGGATGGCCAGCGCCGGTAGATGGTCGCCTTGCCAACCTGTGCCCGTGTTGCCACTGCCTCGACGCTCATCCCGCCATAGCCAACCTCGACCAGCAGCTCCATCGTCGCCTTGATGATGGCCCGGTCGGCGCGGGCACTCCGCGGCCGCCCCGGACGACGAACCTTCTCGCTGGGCGTCTCGGGGTTTTCTGCTGTCTGGGATGCGCGCTCCGCCGTAAACACTGCCTGCAACTTTCCGCTTCAACAACTGTTCAGGCAGTCTAGCACGGTCCGCCGGATGATCTGCGGGTCACTGGCGGCCACGTCGACGCAGGCGGGGCTTGCGACTGGTCATCACTTCTGGAACCGGATCGACGATCGGTTGGGATGACACACGCCGTACCGCTCCGTCGCGAGGGTTGTAGCGGGAGAAGTAGGTGTAGAACAGCAGCATCGCAACCAGCATAAAGACGATCAAGACGGCAAACGTGACGCCGTAGCCATAACGCACGATAATGATGCCGCCAAGGAACGCTGCCAGCGCAAACCCGATGTTCCACGCTCCGGACCGGTAGCCAAAGACGACCGTTCGAGCCTTCGGCGGCAACACGCCGGCGATGTAGGAACTGTCAATCGGCCAGCCCATATTGATCGAGGCCGTCCGGACAACATACGCCACCACCGCGATCCAGAGCGACGGGAAGAAGATGAGCAGCCCGAACAGTGGCAATGGCGATATCCGGACCAGCAGCACAGCCAACTGCGGACCCAGCTTCGAAGCCAGATAGGGCGACGTAAGACCCAGCACTGCTGCGCCCAGACCCGAGATCGAGAAGATCAGACCGATCTGGCTGGGGCTTGCGCCGATCGTCGAGAGATAGACGTTGTAGAACGGGAACACCATACCCGCGCCAATGCTCATCATGCCGCCAACGGCGATGAACACGATCATATGCCGGCGAATGCGTTCCGGATCAGCCAGTTGCATACCGGCACTGGTGTCCACAACCTGATCCTCGGGCCGGGCGTTGCGAATCCGGGCCGACATCCGCAGCAGCGGCAGATAGGCAAGCCCGGCAATCGCGATGCCAACGAGCATTGTGTAGCGGAAGGCCTCGGCGCTCGGCACATCAACCGGGAAGATCGCCGCCAGCGTTCGGGGCGTGTAACCACCGACCAGACTCGCGAACGTCATCGAGAGCGATCCAAGCGAAAAGGTCAGCGCCGCCACCCCCTGGCGTTCGGTGCTGCGGGTTAGCTCGACGATGAACGGCATCACCGGCACGAACAGGAACGCCGTGCCGATTCCGCCAAGCACCGCCAGCGCCAGCAGGCCCTGGGAGTTCGTCACCAGCGTAAGCAGGATGTTCCCGGTCAGAAAGACCGCGAAGCCGCCCACCACACAGCGCCAGACACCGAACCGGTTCAGCGCAATCCCCATCGCCAGTGACATGATGGCAACCCCGGCGGTGTGGATCGCGTTGAACGCACCAATGAAGTCTTCGCGGAACCCGAGTTCGAGGAGGTAGAGGTTGTAAATCAGCTGGAAAATACCGATGCCGACATTCGAGCAAAGCGTAAAAAGCAGATAGAGTTTGACGTCGCCGCTGTATTGTCGAATGCCCTGAATAAAGGCCTTCATCAGCCATCCATTGCGTCCCCTGAACATACCGGGACGACTATCGTTCCCGGCCGCACATCGCGTGCTGGCGAAGTATGCCCCGCATGCCAACATTTCGCGATGTCCAACGCAAAATCCGGCAATTTCAGCATTGACAGACCAGACGGGAATGTTACTCTGGTGAGGCTACGCGTTTGCAGGGAGTTTCGGCGGCATCGCACGGGTCGCCCTGGGATCGTGTGGAGTGATTTTCTGGACGCAATCCGGCTTCTGACACCCCCCGATGGGCAGTGTCATGGCGTGCAATTTGGGAGGAACCGGCAATGGCCGACCCGATCCCCGGAGAAATCAGAGTCCTTGCCAGCGAGACAATCCCTCCGGGATGGGCGGCATGCAACGGACAGACTCTCAAGATCAGCGACTACCGAGATCTCTTTGCCATTATCGGCACAACCTATGGCGGTGACGGCAAGCAAACCTTTGCCCTGCCTGACCTGCGTGGCCGGGTAGCCCTACACAGCTACCCCGGCAAACTCAACTCCGGAGCAACCGGAGGTGAGTCAGCCCACCAACTGACGGCAACCGAAGTGCCAGGGCACGCCCACGGATCGCTGGGACTCATCAGCACTGCTTCCGGCTCAGGTGGTTTCCACCTCGCTTCTGCAACTGCTACCGGGTCGGTTGGCGGCACGGTTAGCGTTGGTGTTGTCGATACAGTTGCCAGCGGAGCAGCCCACGATAACATTCAACCGCACCTCACCATGAACGTTGTCATAGCACTGCACGGCGTCTGGCCGTCACGAAAGTAGGGCACTGTGAGCACACCACTTGCAGGTGAAATCCGGATGTTTGCCGGAAACTATGCCCCGCGAGGCTGGGCATTCTGCAACGGTCAGGAGCTGCGGACAGACGCATTCCCTGACCTGCACGCCGCCATTGGCACGACCTGGGGCGGTGACGGCAGCGCCACCTTTGCCCTGCCAGACCTGCGCGGCAGGGTTCCGGTGCATGCCGGCAGGGAGTTCGCCTTCGGGCAATTGGGCGGCAGCGAACTCACCGGTCTCGCAGCCGAGCATCTGCCAGGGCATCAGCACACCGCTGGTTCAGCCGGGGGTGCAATGGCCGTTTCTACCGGCTCTGCTGTCGGCGTTGCCGTTGATGCACGGCCGGTTGTTGGAACATTGGCTGAGGGCTACGCCTTCTCGGCCGGCGCGGATAACATGCACGACAACGTCCAGCCGTTCCTGAGCCTGCATTTCATCATCGCGCTCGGTGGCGACATCGAGCCAGTTTCGATGACCGGTTCGATCACCGGAGAAGTCCGGATGTTTGCCGGCCGCGGTGTACCCAAGGGCTGGCGTCGGTGCGACGGACAGGTCCTTGAAATTGCCGAGAACCAGTCCCTCTTTTCGGTCATCGGCACCACCTACGGCGGCGACGGAATCTCCGGATTCGCGCTGCCGGACCTGCGAGAGCGGGTGGCGCTACATGCCGGACAGGGCGATGGCCTCTCTCTACGCCGCCTGGGTGAAAGCGGCGGATCGGCCGGCGTCGAACTTACCGAGAGCCAACTGCCGTACCACTCGCACCAACTGGTGCAATCTGCCGGCAGCAGGGCAGTCGTCGTTGGACAAACGGGCGGCAATGGAAACCTGGGTGGTTCCGAGCCGCACAACAACCTGCAGCCATACCTTGTTGTGAACTATCTGATCGCCACGAAGGGCAGTGAAGCCGTCTAACACCGGCATGTCTGGGAGAACGCACACCATGAAAACGAACTCCAGCAAGGAATCGGGGCTGGCGGGCCGATCGCTTGGCCGGCGCGACCTGCTCAAACTCGGCGCAACCAGCGCCGTAGTGCCGGTGGTCCTTGGGCCGACAGCCATCTTTGATAAGGGCAACGAGGAACAGGCAGGTCAGGGTGTGGCCAACGAGTTATCTGCCGGTCCATTTGCGCTCGGCTACTGGAACGGCGCCGCAAGCTCGTCCATCGTAGATGCCCACTCTATGGCATCCGGCGATCCGGCATTTGCCCGGTTTGGTGCGAAGATCGCGATGATCGGCATGGCAGATTCCGGAACCGCCGCGGCGAGTTGCGGGCTGGATTGTCTGGAAGTTGATCTGCAGATCGGCGCTTCCAGTTACCGCACCTGGAGCTTTGCCGCCAGCCCGGTGCTGAATGTCAGTTCACCCAGCACGTTTGCAGTCCCGGTCGACAAGGCAACAGGGCTTCACTTCTCGCTGCGATCACTGATGGGACACGGCAAGGGCAACCCTTGCACCGCAAATCTGAAACTGACCACTGGCGGAGGAGCCAGGGCTGCCAAGTTGCAGGCCGGCTACTACGTGCTTGCCATAGGAAACAGTGGTCACGGCTTCCGGATCAATTGGGCCGCCCACCGCATCTCCGGCGACGGAACCGGTCAATCGCTGGTCCTGCGCCGCGAAGGTGCCCCGGTGCGCGACGTCCCCTATCTGATCTTCTCCGTCACCCTCAACTCCCCCGGCACCCAGTTCGTCTAGGAGTTCCCACCCGCACACGAAAGAGGCCCGCCAGTTTGGCGGGCCTCTTCCGTGTGTGCGTGAGTTTGGTCATAATCCGCAGAGGCGACTTGCATTCGCCCTGTTTGCACCCCGCAGGGGTAGGGGCGCATTGCAATGCGTCCGCCATTGACAGGAAAGGTGTTTCGGTAGGAACCAGCCCGCCTGACCTGTCATCCTGACGAAGGAAGGATCCGTAGTCCCAAAGAGAACGGATCCTTCCTTCGTCAGGATGACAATCAAAGACAGTCACTCCGGATGGCACGCGCGTGGCGTGGAAGACGGGCGCATTGCAATGCGCCCGTACATTCCTTCAGAGAACCGCGCTACCCGTTCACCCTCTCCAGACCCAACCAGATCCGGCGGAGGCGCAGGACGGGCAGATCGGTGACCGAAAGCGCCGCGAAGATGCTGACGTCGAACTCGTAGTACGCATGTGCCCGCTCCGGCTTGACCTGGTTGAACCAGGCATTCATCTCGCCTGCCAGCTCTGCTGCGAGGCTGTTCCTTCCGGCAGCATCCGGTCTGAATTTAAACGGCATACGCTGCAACACTGGCATGTAACTGATGAACTCATCCAATTGGTCCGGCCCCTTGGCCAGCGGGTCCTCACCGCGCAGACCACGCACATCGTAGGCATAGCGCACGCCAAGTTTCAGCAGCCGTTCGATGTTTTGTGACCCTGCCGAGGCGAACAGTGATTCCAGCATGACAACCAGATGCGCTTCCAGGCTCTTCAGACCACCACCAGGCAGCACCACCGGCACGATCGTATCGAGCAGCGGGGTGATCTTGTTGACGAACCGTGATTCCGGCGTCTGGTAGACAAAACTCGGGTTTGTCTGCCGGCCGGCCGATGGCGAATAGCCCGGTGAGTTCAGCTTCAGGTTGCGCGCCAACCGGACCGAACCCCAGGCATTCTCGGTGTTCAACACATCAAGGTTCTCAAGCTTGAACGTCCGCGGCCGGTCTTCCGGAAGTTCCGGTTCAGTCCACAGATAGCTGAAGTCATGCTCACCATTCGGACCCACCGAGCGGGTAGCATCGGCCATGGTGCTATCGACCAGAGCAACCTCGACCGTGGGAACCTGGACCGGCGCGTTGGAATCACTGGTATGGGCAAGCATGCGGATCAGCGCCTGATCGCCATTCAGAAACTCCTCGAACTCATACTCCCAACTGTATGGCATCAACGCGACTCCGGCCAGTTGCGAGTCACGTTCATTGTTCACCGGATCCCAGGATCCCCAGGTGTCCGCGACACCCTCAACGATATTGGCAAACCAGTCGATAGCGTTGACAACTTCCTCCGGTGGAGAGAGGAGCGTCTTGGCACCGGCACTGAGCTTGTTGATATGCAGTCCAATCGACCGCGGGTATTCCCAGTGGAAGCGGGCCAGCCAATCGAACAGGTCAAGACCCGCCCCGAGCAATGACCTGGTCGGATCGGGATCAGCCACATTGAAGTCAATCCGGCTGAACGTCGTGTCGTGCGGCACCGCCGGTTGGAGCATCGAGTA
>CAZRNC010000124.1:0-7779 GCA_964601285.1 uncultured Thermomicrobiales bacterium
GGTTGAGTTTGCCCGGCGTTTCGAGAGCGGGTCCGGTGGACGCATCATCAACCTGACATCCGGGCAGAGCGTCACTCCGATGCCGGACGAGTTGGCCTATGTCGCAACCAAGGGCGCGGTCGAATCCTTCACCACATCGTTGGCGCCCAGCGTCGCGGCCCGCGGGATTACGGTCAATGCCATCGACCCCGGCGCCACTGATACCGGTTGGATGTCGCCTGAGTTCAAGGAGCAGCTCACGTCGGCAATGGCGTTCGGCAGAGTAGGGCTACCTGCTGACGCCGCCCGGCTTGTCCTGTTTCTGGCCAGCGATGCCGGCGGCTGGATCACCGGACAGGTCATTCACTCCCGGGGAGCTTGAACGCATCGAGGTTCATCCGGACCGTGGTGATCACCTGCTGCACCATCTCCTCGCTGTAGAAGCGGATCACCCAGTCGAGCTGGCGGACGGTCATGTGGGCGAGATAGGCGCGAACTGTTTCCAGCGTAGAGCGTCCGGCGATTTCGGCATGCAGGGTAGAGCGTAGGTCTGAATCGTGGGTGTAAAAGAGCAGCGTTACCAGATCGAAGACGCAATCACCGGTGGTAATGCCATCCCAATCAACGACGCCGGTGATCCTCTCGCCATCGGCCAGCACGTTCCGGTGGTGGTAGTCGAAGTGGACGATGTCGCGAGTCGGGACCGGTTGCCCCTCCCAGTTGCGGACGGCTTCCTGGGCAATTTCCAGCAGCTGCGCCGTCTCGCTGGAGTGATTCCGGAGCGAGTCGACAACGCAGTAGGCGCCCATTCCTTCAATGACGCTGCCAACGATGAACGCCTGCCAGCCGGGGTTGTTTTCCGGGGCTATGCCTTGTTGGAGACGGTTAAACCGGATGAGCTGGTCAAGCAGTTCCGGGTTCAGGGTTGCCGGAACCACGCCTGGCAGCACCTCCTGGATGAGATAGCTGGTGGAGCCATCGGTGCCTATCTGGAGATAGCGTGGAACCGGATAGCCAACTGAGCGTAGCTGGTCAAGCTGTCTGCCGACATCCTGATATCGTTTCACTGCGCCGGCGCCGGGATGGCGCTTGAGGACGGCTGCGCCACTGCTGCCGGCAATCCGGAATGCTCCCTGCTCACCATCCGGAAAGCGTGAATCGAACCGGTAATCGGTGTCGTGGGCCGCGTTGATGTGTTCGAGTAGCGTGTTGATTTCCTGCAATGTGCCGGCTCCGGGATCAGTGTCCGCTATGGATCTGTTGCTCAACGACGACACGTTCGAGGTCCAGCCGGTCCCGGACGCGCTGGAGATTTTCGATCTCGGCCACCTGGGTGAGCGAGATGTTGCGGGCAAGGTTGACCATTGCTTCGTTGCTGGAACGCTCGATTGCGGCGTCTGCCATTTCGACTCCTGCCTGGTGGTGGATGATCATTAGCCGCAGGAAGTGGTCCTGTGCTTCCTCAATCGGCAGGGTTCGAAGCAAGTCGATCTCCCCGGCGGTGGCCATTCCGGGCATCAGTCCGGAAGTTGGATGATCCATCCATTCCATTTTGACGCTGCCGGTCATCGGGTGAAGCCCCCAGACATCCATCCAGCCGCGCATCTGGCCGATCTGGGCCTGCTGGACCAGCATCATGTCGGTGGAGATGAAGCGCAGGTCCTCATACTCGGCTCTCTGGCTCATGATCAGCGCCATCTCGACAGCCTGCTGATGATGTTCGCCCATATCCCGTGCGAAGCCGGCTTCAACCGAATCATTGCCCGGCATGGAACTTCGCATCATCGCCCAGACAACCACGACAATCGCAACCAGCACGACTACCAGCGCTGCAGCAATAACAGCCGTCGAGTTGTCACGTCGTACCTCGGACTCTTCCGCCCGGACCGATTCTGTTTCTGCCACCTGATCCCGCCACTTCCCTGTTCGCCTGCACCTTTTGTGCAACCCGTCACCTACTGGAATCTACTCCTGTGGGACAGGTCACGCAAACAGGCTTGCTATAGTGATGCCTGTTGAGCATCAGACGGAGAACACCATGAGCAAGATCAACAGCGACCGGGTTCGCGAGCTGGCGTTAGAGATGACCTCCTGGCCGAGCGAAACCGGCACTCCTGGCGAGGCAGCCTTCGCCGGAAAGCTGCAATCGCTCCTGAGAGAGCTGCCGTATTTCCAGACACACCCCGATGATCTGCGCCTGGTTGCGAGTCATGGGGATCCGCTCGCCAGCAACGTCGTTGCGCTGGTTCGTGGCAGCGGCAAGCGCACGGTGATCCTCTCCGGCCACTTCGACACCGCCTCGATCGACAACTACCACGAGTTGCAGGAACTGGCCTGCGATAGCCTGGCGCTGAAGGATGCGTTGATCGAGAGCCTGACGGCGCAAATTGACCGATCACCTCAGGAGGAGCGGGCGTTGGCGGATCTGCTGACCGGTGACTTCCTGCCGGGTCGCGGTCTACTCGATATGAAGAGCGGGCTGGCGGTTGCCATCGCCTGTCTTGAGCAGTTCGCCTCCGATCCGGAGCGGCAGGGCAACCTCTTGCTGGTCGCCACTCCGGATGAGGAGCGTGATAGCCGGGGGATGCGTTCGTTCCGGGATGCGTTGCCCGGTCTGGTTGCGGATTTCAACATCGAGATCGCTGCAGCGATCAATCTGGATGTGACGTCGGATCAGGGTGATGGCAGCGAGGGGCGGGCACTGTTTGCCGGCACGATCGGCAAACTGCTGCCGTTTGCGCTGGTTATCGGCCATAGCTCGCACGCTGCCTATCCGTTCGAGGGTGTCAGCGCGCAGGCGATGGCCGCCGGGATGCTTGCCCGCCTCGAAGGGAACGCCTCTCTGGCTGACCGCGACGATCGCGACATCTCGCCGCCACCGATCTGTCTCGAAGCCAAGGACCTCCGTGATGGCTATGAAGTCACTACACCGGAACGGTTCTGGATCGCCTTCAACTGGCTCTACCACGCAATGACGGCCGATGAACTCTTTGCACGGTTCAAAGAGGAAGTCCTGCTTGGCGCAAGCGATGCTGTCGGGAAGTTTGCCGGCCAATCTGCTGAATACGGCATGCTGATGGGCAGGAGTGTCGGTGCAGTGCCGGCGGACCTGCGGTTACTGACCTTCCGGGAATTGCGCACCATTGCAGAGTCAGTTGCCGGAGCGGGTTTCGACCAGCTTTATGCGGAGCAGGAACAATCGCTCAGCGAGATCGATAATCCGCTCGTCCTTTCGCGCAGGTTGACGGAGTGGCTGGTTGACCGTGCCCGTCTGTCCGGGCCGGCGATTGTGGTTGGCTTCGCCAGTTTGCACTATCCACCGAGCCAGCTGGATCCTGACGATCTGCTGTACCGGGCAGTCGAAGCGGCCCGGAATGCACCCGGACGCGATCCCGACCATCCCATCGTCTGGAAGCCAGTCTTCCAGGGCATATCCGACATGAGCTTTCTCGGGCTACCGGGAAGCGGTAACCAGGTCGTCTCGGACAACACCCCGATCTCGCGGTTGATCGACCTCCCGCCGGCAAATGCCCTGCGTTTTCCGGCTGTCAACCTCGGCCCGTGGGGACGTGAGTTCCACCAGAAGTTCGAGCGACTCTACGCCCCGTACGCCTTCGAAATCCTGCCGGATCTGGTCTACGACGTTGCCCTTAACGTCCTTGATGAGGGATAGAAACCGCATGTCAGATTGATATAATGTGGTCATGGAAAATACAGAAACTATCACCATCCCGATTGATCCCGAATCTCTCAAAGCGCTCCAGGAACGTGCCGAGCGCCAGGGGACAACTCCGATTGCTCTGCTGCAGGAGATCGTGCGGGAGGAACTCTCTTCCAGAATGGAGTCAAACGCGGATGATCGCCGCGAGGCTGGTCTGAAGGCGCATCGTGAATTGGACAAGATCGTTGAGAGTCAACGCCTGAAGGGA
This sequence comes from uncultured Thermomicrobiales bacterium, assembly GCA_964601285.1. GTDB lineage: Bacteria > Chloroflexota > Chloroflexia > Thermomicrobiales > CFX8 > CAYWXR01. The sequence goes on from CAZRNC010000124.1 coordinate 3,909, forward strand.
TTTGACCCGATGAAGGCAGTTCAATTGGTGCGAAAAGGCTGGGAAAAGCGCACCAGGAAGCTGGAATCAATGACAGGCGAAGAGCGAAAACAAGCTGCCCTGGAAGCTCTTGCCGACCTTCGGGCCTACCGGGAAAGCCTCCCCGAGAGTGCTGCGGTTGACGTTGGACAGCTGATCCTCGAAGGACGCGAGCAACTCAATGAACGGATTCCAATTTAATGGCATCAGTCGTCGATGCCAACATCATGGTGCGACTTGCGCAGAACGATCCCCTCTCAAATCTCATTGAACAACGACTCACCTTTTGGATTGAATCTGAAGAGAGTCTCCATGCTCCATCACTGTTTCTCTATGAAGCGGCCAATGCGCTGGTGCGATCGGCCGCTGCAGGCAAAACGGCGAAAGAGGAACTGCCACGGCTTTGGGACAGGATCCTGGTTCCACCAATAAAGTTCCATATAGTCGAGTACGGTCTTGAGGTGATGGATATAGCGTTCAGGCTTGGCCGTCAGAATGCCTATGATGCTGTGTATATTGCGCTTGCGCTGCGCCTTGATGCGACGCTCTGGACTATGGATGGGCCACTCTATCGCAACGCGAGCCAAAAAGGATTCCCTGTCAGACTGATTGAAGCTTCCTAGCTCCCCTCAATCGACGCCGCTCGATCGGGGACGAGCGAGATGGCCAGCAGACCCGCAGCCAACAGTCCCACAGCAATCCAGAGCGACCAGCTCTCGATCGGCCGGTTTGTGAGCCATGCCCAGCGGCTGAGTGGGTCGACCATCAGCGAAACGACGGCGAAGGCGAGCGGGGCGATCCAGGAGGCCATCGGGCCGACCAGGCGGTTGCCGATGAGGGCAATGCCGGTCAGGCCGGCCAGATTGCGCACCAGTTCGGTTGTTGGCTCGGTCGCGGTTCCGATAGTGGCGACAGCCAGCAAAACCGCAGCGGTGACGAAAAGCAGACCGAGATGCAGCCAGCGAAAGGGCAGCAGCCAGTTGCCGGACGCTTCCTCTACCTCGCCGAATGGCGACTGGATCGAAACCCCAATGATCACCGCCGGCAGCAGCGGAATGCCGATCAGCGCCTGGTTCAGCAGGGGGCTGTCAGCTTCGAGACGACCCAGCAGAAATCTCGCGAACATCCCGGAGGCGAGCAGCAGGAGCGCTGTCCACCCGGCCCGTCGGGATTGCAGGAAGAGTTGGATCGTTCTCACGGCAGGTCGTCCAGCGTCAGTTCTCCTGCGCGCAGCGCGATGTAGTGTGCTTCCAGCCATGCGCGTTGCTCGGCTTCTGGCAGAGCCATGAAACGCTCCGTCGCCGCGCAGGTCTCACTGGTTGACCAGCCCGTGTTGAACGGCAGCGTTGGTGGATTCGGGTCGATGTATTCACACATATTCTGACCGGTGCGTAGCAGGAGCCAGTCTCGTATGGCAATTTGGGATTCGTGTGACGGGTTGCCATCGACCAGCGTGTCTGGATTTGCAACCAGATCGGCGGCATAGCCGTCGAACAAAAGCGCCGTTGAACGCCCCGGTCCCACGCTGTATCCAATTCGATCCTGCTCAACCCGGAGTGGGGCACCCGGCAATCCCATCAGTGGTGCGGCAAGTTCGTTGGCGGTGCGTACTCCTTTTGCCAGGATGGGCTTCATGTCCTGTGTTGTACAAACGGTGACCGGGGCACCATCGCAAATCTCCGGAAAAGGTGTGTATGACCACGATAGCGGCCGGCCAAAGTTGTTGAGCACTTCCGGAGTGTCAGAGTTGATCTGCGGGTAGTTTCCCCAGATCATGACGACACTGCCGGCAATCAGGGCAAAGGTGACAACGAGGATTGCAATGTTCAGGAATCCTGGCTGAGCGCGGACACCGATGATAACCAGCCCGGCAGCAGCGAGTGTGGCGTAGAGCGCAGTCGTCCACCAGGTCGAGTCGCTATGAGCCGCTAATTGATTGAACCAGGTCGACGTGTAGAAAAAGTCACCAACCTGCACCTGCCGGCTTGCTGCAAATTGCTGGATGCCGAGCGCACCGATGGCAACAACTGGCGCTGTAAATCGGGAAGGGATCAGTCCGCCGATGAACTGTCCCCAGGCTGTGTGCGCAAGGATGGCCGCGATGACGGTCGCGATTGGGAGCAATGCAATACCGTCCGCCGTGGCCAGCCGCGCAGTGCTTCCAAGCATGTAGGCGGCAAACAGTCCGTATGCCAGCAGCCCCCAGAAGCTGGTTGCTGCCCACAGGGCCAGTTGCCGGCGAGTGACGGAGCGCGGAGTTGTGGCCAGCAGATCTTCAACGCCTCTTCGCCGGTCCCTGCCAGCCACCCATGCTGCCGCGCCGGCCATCGCTGGGGCGGCGAACGATACTGTCGAGACTTGCAGCAACTCGTTGGTGCTGCGCCAGAGGAAATCGACCCATGACTGAAAGCTCAGTAGCCACCAACTGACGGCGATGATGACTGGCACCAGCCAAATGGCGGGGCTTCGCTTGGCCTCGATCCGTATCAGGCGCAAGCTGGCCGTCATGATCGTGCTCCGGTCAGGACACGGGTGTAGCCGCGTTCGAGGGGTGAGTCGCCGGCGTCGCTTTGGTCGCCCATGCTGGTCAGTGCATCCGGCGTGCCCCGGAAGACCACCCGTCCGGAATCAAGCAGCGCAACGTCGGTGCAGGCGGTCGCGACGTCCTCGATCAGGTGGGTGCTGACGATGACCGTGCTGGTCTGTCCGATCTCGCGAAGGAGCGAACGGAAGGTCACCCGTTGCTCGGGGTCCAATCCGGCTGTTGGTTCGTCGAGTAGCAGCAAGCCCGGATCGTTGACGATCGCCTGGGCTATGCCGACCCGGCGGAGCATTCCGCCGGAGAGCGATTTCAGTTTGGACTTGGCCCGGTCTTCCAGCCCGACCCGTTCGATAGCTCTCACCACAGCTGGCCGAACGCTGGCTGCCGGCATCTCTTTGAGCAGTGCGAAGTACTCAATGAATTCGAAGACAGTGAAGTTGGGGTAGTAGCCAAGCTGCTGTGGCAGGTAGCCGAGCCGCCGGCGTAGTTCGCGACGCTCGTTGCCCTGCTGCGGGTTGTAGCCCAACAGGCTGATCGATCCTGAAGACGGCGTAATGATCGTCGCCATCGTCCGGAGCAGGGTCGTCTTCCCTGCACCGTTCGGGCCCAGCAGACCGAAGACACCAGGTCTGATCCGGAGATCGATGTTCTCCAGCGCTGTTCGTCGTCCGAACGAGTGATGCAGGTTGTGGATGTCGACGCTTGGCGTCATCGGACGTTCTCCATTCGTGTAGTTCGGGTTGCAAAGAGTGCCACACCGGTCAGCAACAGCGTGCCTGCGACGTAAACCGGCAGCAGCGCGTTGGACATTACCGCTGCGTTCAACGTGCTGCCGGGGAAGGCGTTGACCAGCACCCAGGTTGCCCAGAGGGTGATCGTGCCGGTTGCGCCGATGATCGAGGAGCGGGTGGTTGTGGCGATTGCCAGTCCGAGCGCGGTAACGGCAGTCATTGGGATCAGCCAGCGGAAAGTAAGGTCGGCGACCGGCAGTGTGACCAGCGATGCAATCACTCCCAGCATGGTGTTGACCGCGAAGATTGCCACGGCCCGCACCATCAGGATCATCCGGTCAGAGATTGCCATCGTCTGCGAAAGCTCGAAGGCCGGATCGACGCCCGGTCCGTATGCGTAGGCAATCGCAACACCGGACAGCACCGGGGCAAGCAGGGCCACCCAATTCGTCTCGCTGCCGGCCGTGGCGACGACGCCAATTGCCAGTACGGCGATGCTTGCCAGCAGCCAGGAGATGACCAGCGACGGCGTTGTCACGAGCGCTCGTGCCAGGCCGGGAGAGTGCAACAGCCGTGCAGC
>CAZRNC010000125.1:0-7718 GCA_964601285.1 uncultured Thermomicrobiales bacterium
CGGAGCTTTCCCAGGTGATGTCGAGATTCGAGGGTCGAGATCCTTCGACTTCGCTCAGGATGACAATTAAACAAGCATGTGTAAGCCAAAACCGGAATGTATCCAACGGTGGACGCATGCAATGCGCCCCTACCCCTGCGAGGGCTACGCCAACGCCACCTCTCGCTCAGGTCGTGACGCGCCCTGCCGGGCGACGTCCATGACGTAATCGACAATCCGCCCAGGGATGTTGACGCCGGTGGTGTCGATGCTGTTGCGGAACTCCATCGTGGCGTTGATCTCGTTGACCAGCAGGCCGCGGTCGGGGTCCTCGAAGAGGTCGATCGCCAGGATGCCGCCGCCGACGGCTTCGGCGGCCCGCCGGCAGATGGCATCCATCTCCGGGGTCACCGGGCAGTTGCTGGCCTCGCCGCCACGGGCGGTGTTGGTGATCCAGTGCGCCGAGCTGCGATAGATGGCGCAGATCGTCTCGCCACCGATGAAGAACGCCCGGATGTCACGACCACCGGCCTTCTGGATGTACTCCTGCAAATAGAACGTGCTGTGATGGAATGAGCCGAGCGTCTGCTTGTGTTCGAGGATCGCTTCTGCTGCGTCGCGGTCGTTGATCCGGGCCAGCAGCCGTCCCCAGGAGCCGACGGCCGGCTTCAGGACGACCGGATAGCCCATTTCCTCGATCGCCTCAAGGGCGCTCTCCGGCGTGAAGGCAACCCGCACCTCGGGCTGGGGAATGCCGGCACGGCTGAGCAGCGCCGTCGTCCTCAACTTGTCGTTGCAGTGTTCGAGCACGGTTGAGTTGTTGACGACCAGCACGCCGAGCGCCTCAAGCATGGTGACAGTGTGGAAGGTGCGCTGCTGGGCAACGCTGCGGGCGAGGACTGCGTCATACTGCCAGCGGCCCGTGACCGTGCCGGAGTTCAGGACGATGCCACGGTCGTCGATGCGGTCAATCTCGATGCCGCGTTCTGCGAACGCCGCAAAGAGCAGCCGCTCCTCATGCCGCAGTGGACCGTGGACAATCGCAATTCGGGGTTCGGGGTTCATGGTTTGTATCTCTTTCAGGTTCATGCACAGCAGTTGATGGCGAAAAGAGCAGGGCAGACCGGAACAGAGCCGGAATCTGCCCGCCCGGTTTGGCGTGCATGTCCTGTTTAAGATCAGCGTTTTTGAGCAGGGCAACAGAGGAATTGCGGGCGGTGGTCGAAATGATCGTTGTCATGGTCACGTGTTTGCCTCCTGTGGAGCTGTTGCTCCGGCTATTCCTCCAGACGTTGCCCTGAGGGAACCGGCGGCAACAAAAAACCGCCATCCCCGGCCGGGGACGAGCGGTGCAAACTCGTGGTACCACCCCACTGCGCCACTGCCTCACAGCGAGTGGCCTCCACCAGTTCGGCGAAAGGACCGAACTGAGACAGGGTAACGGGTGTCCTGCCCGTCGCCGCCTACTATGGATATCGAATCTACCCGGTTCGGGACGAAGCTCCAAGGTCTTATTCGCCGGTGATCACGGTCCCACTTCTCAGCTTGCGTGGGTTCTCTGTACCGCAGCGTCCGGTTACTCGTCCTCATCAACGCCGATGACGAGAATACTCCTGCAGGTAGCGGCTTGTCAATGTAACCTTGTGGCAGGTTACACGTTCTATCCACAGGGAATACTCAGGCAAGCGGCGGATAATCAACCGGGTCATTCCGGCGTGTGGGGCGCACGATGATCTTTACCCGCCACCTGAGGCAAACAGGAGCACGATGAGCGAGCACAAAGATCCGGATCTGACGAGTCCGGAAGCTCAGGAGAGCGAGTGGTTGTCACGTTGGGGCGAGTATTGAGAGCCTGCAACGACGGGCGGTCCGCCCGTACGCGGAGACCTGTTGACCTTCTGGGAGCCGGATGGGCCGGTAAGCGATGCCCAGCGCCGCCAGTGGATTGCCAATGCCGAGCGAATCGCGACCGGGTTGGCCGAGCTGGCGCACCTGCCATCGTTCATCGATCCTCCGAATTTCCGGGTGGGATTCTTCTGCGACGGCGACCTGGCACTGGCGGAAGCGTATGTCCGGTCGATTCTGGACGAGAACGTGGAAGCGAGAGCAGTGGCGTCGCCGGAGTATCGCGGCGATGGGCAAGCACCGGCCGACGAGGTAGTGCTACCCTGCCGGCCTGTGGCAGGCGACGAGGGGATCGTCCATGCTGTGCTGGCGACCATGAAGGCGTCGCACGGACTCGAGTTTCAGATCGTGGACGGAGCCGGCGATTCCGGAAACGAATAGTTTCGGTGGAAGGTAGTACACTGGCATTTATTGTTTCCGGGTATGAATTCTGTGAGTTTTCCGCACGCACTACATCGATAAGAGAGTTGTCGTGATCACCGTACAACGTTGGCTATCCGCCTGCATCGTCGCGTTGCTGCTTGTTTCCATTGTGCCCTTCTCAGTAACGGCTTCTACCGAAAACCCTGATCCGCAAGAGCCGGAGCCGTTAGCCGAACCGACTGAATTGATCGTTCGGCTCAATCCGGCAGCTTCCACTCCATCCCGGCTTGCCTGGCTTGATGAGCCGGCATCGGAACGCCTTGCCCGGAATCTTTCCGAATCTGTCGAATCCGTCCGGACCCTGGCCGGGGCCAGCGACCTTGAGGTGTTCGCGTTTGCCGATAGCGAGTCTGCTGCCAGTGCGCTCGAAACCCTGCAGAACGATCCGGCTGTCGACTTTGTCGAACCAAACTACCTGCGAGAGCTCCAGTGGGTTCCGGATGACGAGGAGTATTGGGACAACCAGAGCTGGTGGATGGAAGCAGTGAATCTGCCCGAAGCCTGGAACAACACCACCGGTGACCCGTCGATCATTGTGGCGGTCATTGATAGTGGAGTGAGCTCGACCCATCCGGACCTTGCCGGCAAGCTTGTTCCCGGTTTCAACGCGATTGACCATACCGACGACAGTGCAGATATTCACGGCCACGGAACCAGAGTCGCCGGAATCGTCGCTGCTGCACACAATGACGTAGGTACTGTCGGTGGCGCGATGGATGTACGGATCATGCCGGTTCGGGTGCTCGGAAACGATGGCCGTATTCTGGTTACCTGGATTCACGATGCAATTGTCTGGGCGGTCGACAACGGCGCTGATGTGATCAACCTGAGTTTTGGTAATGAGAATCCGTCCGAGACCGAGCTTACCGCTATCCGGTATGCAAACGAACATGGTGTCACGATTCTGGCTTCGGCCGGCAACCGCTTCAACCGGATCAGCTATCCGGCAGGCTATCCCGAGGTGATCGCGGTTGGCTCGCTGGATGCCGCCGGCAACCGGTCGCGCTTCTCCTCGGTCATTACCGAGGTGGACGTCGCGGCGCCGGGCGAAATGCTCTTCACCCCGAGCTGGGACGAGAGCCGGGGCGACCACTGGGACGACCATCTCTTCAATGGCCGCGTCGTTGAGGGAACCTCATTCTCGGCAGCGATTGTCACCGGCGTCGTAGCCCTGCAGAAGTCGATCAACCCGGCGCTGACGCCCGACCAGATTCGCTCAATTTTGAAGGAAACGGCAACTGATACTGGTGATTTCGGACTCGAAGCGGGCGTTGGCGCCGGCCAGGTAGACGCTGAAGCCGCCGTGCGGACGGTCTCGTTCTGGTCGATGTACAACACCTGGTATCCGACTGATTTCCCGGTCGCCAACGGTCAGGTCGTTCGAACCTGGCTCTGGGGAACCGATCCGCCGAGCGGGTGGGCCTATGAGGAGTATTCCGAAGCACAGCATGGCTATCGGCTTGTCTACTATTACGACAAGAGCCGTATGGAGATCACCCATCCACTGAGCGACCGGGGAGAACGTTGGTATGTGACCAACGGACTGCTGGTGAATGAACTGGTTTCCGGCAACATGCAGGTCGGCGATGGTGACTTCGTCGGGCGCGAGCCGGCAGCGGTGAACGTTGCCGGCGATCTGGATGACACGGTCGGGCCGACCTACGCGACGTTCGCCAGCGTTCTCGATGCTCCGGCGGTCGATGAGGGCCACACGATCATTGAGACGATCAGCCGCAACGGGACGACCGGGTCCAATCCGGACATGGCCGGTTACGGCGTCACAGGTTCCTATTACGAACCTATAACCGAACACCGGGTGGCCAACGTCTTCTGGGACTATCTCAACTCATCGGGGCTGGTGCTCTATGGAGATGACCTTGTCAACGATGTGCTGTTCGACCCGTGGTTCTACGCCACCGGTTTGCCGATCACCGAAGCCTACTGGTCGCGGGTGACGGTTGCCGGCCAGGAGCTGGATGTCCTGATGCAGTGCTTCGAGCGGCGCTGCCTGACCTACACGCCGGCAAACGAAGCCAGCTGGCAGGTCGAGATGGGCAACGTCGGGCTGCACTACTACACCTGGCGCTACGACACGACACCGGACCCGCAGCCGGTCGACCCGGATGAGCCGGGCGAGGTTGAAGTGCTCTATGAATCTTCACTGCTGGACTGGCCCGAAGCGACCTTCCTTGGTGGCTCGACGTTCACCGAGGATGACACCTACCGCATGCTCATCACCCGCACCGATGGGGTCGCGACATTCCAGCTTGCGCCAATCAGCGATCTCGACGACTTCACGGTGAGCGTGGATGTGCTTGCTGTCGACGGCGGCGAGGAGTCCGAAGCATGCCTGGTGGCTCGCGTTGACGCCGAAGCCGAGACGGGATATCGCTGGTGCATCGATGAATCCGGCGAGACCTTTGCGCTCTTCCTGTCAGAAGACGATGAAGACGAACTGATCGAACCGGCGCTCCATGCAGCGACCAACACCGATGCTGACGAGTGGAACCAGCTTTCGATCTCACTGGATGGCGAGACGCTCACCTTCAGCATCAACGGTGTGGTTGTTGATACGGTCGAGCACGACGGAGCAGAATCCGGCGCGATCGGGATTTCCGTCACAAACCACGGTGACGAGAGCGCCGAATACGCCTTCCGCGACATGCTGGCTGTTGCGCTGGCTGAGGAGTAGCAACACGTTTCGTGTTTCCGCAGGAACCATGTCTCTTTGTCTTTCGAGCATCCCTCTTCGTCATCCCGAGCGAGGTCGAGGGACCTCGAGCCTCGAACCTTTCCACGTGGATTCAAGATCCGAGGCTCGAGATCCTTCGACAAGCTCAGGATGACGGTGGGGGTGAGTCGGTTCCTGGCTTCCGCCTTGATGAGTTGACGCCCATCATTTCGCCCCTACGACACGATGAACACTGCAGGAACACTCCTCGAACCAACCACACTCGCCCAACCGGGTGTACTATTGCCTGCTTGCACCGTCGGAATTTCCGGTGCAGTGGCTCGGCCTGGTGCGATCTGGAGAAAACGCTGTGACAAACCGCAACATCCGCGTTGCTATCGACCTGGATGGGGTGTTGACCGAACATCCTGGTCCGTTGGCGATTGCTGCCAATGAACGCTATAACCTGACGCTGCCCGAATCTGCGTTCGTCGATTCTGCCGGCCATTCCGTCTCGCTGGAAGTGCGTACCTGGGTCTATTCGGACGACGGCCCGGCGTCGAAGCTGGGCGTTTCGCCACAGGCCAAACACTTTCTCTCGCGTATCGTGGCCGAGTTTGGCCGGGAGAACATCTTCATTGTCACTGCCCGTCCGGATTCGTCGTCGGGAATGACGACCGTCTGGCTGGAAGCCAACGGGCTGGATCTTTGCCCGGTGATCTTTGCCGATGACAAGGTGGCCGTTGCCCTGCGACTGGGGATTACCCATGCCGTTGAGGATAGTGTCCGCCACGCAACCGCCTACCAGGCGGCCGGAGTGACTGCGTTCTATCTGACTGATGGCAGTGGTCAGCTTCCGGATGGCGTTGACAATCCGGTGATTGACTTGCTGGATGCCGCCGCCCGGATGATTGCCAACAGTCGTCCTGTCGTTCCACCAGCGCGGCCGACGATTGTCATCAGCGATGTCATTGACGCGTCAGCTCGCGCCGAACTCGCCCGCGAAGGCGACATTGTCGAGGTGGACGGAACCAACGTCGACGCCCTGCGGCTGGCAGTTGCCGGCGCAGACGGTCTGGTGGTACGCAGCGAGACCCAGGTTGATGAAGCACTGATCCAGGCTGGCCCAAGGTTGCGGGTGATTGCCCGCGCCGGCGTTGGCGTGGACAACATCGACGTTCCGGCGGCAACCCGTGCCGGTGTGCTGGTGCTCAATGCGCCCGGTTCCAACAGCGTGTCGGCGGCCGAGCATACCGTCTCGATCATGCTGGCACTTGCGCGCCAGTTGACCGACGCCAACGACTCAATGCACGGTGGACGTTGGGAACGCAAGCGTTTCCGGATTTTCGACCTCAAGGACAAGACGATCGGCATTGTCGGGCTGGGCCGGGTTGGCTCGGTTGTCGCCCAGCGGCTGGCAGCGTTCGAAGCCCGGCTTATCGGATTCGATCCGTATGTCTCTGCCGAACGATTCGGCGAACTTGGCGTCGAACCAACGACATTTGAAGACCTGCTGCTCCGGAGCGATGTCATCACCTTCCACTGCCCGCTGACCGACGAGACGCGCAACATGCTCAACGCGGAAACGCTGGCCACGACTCGCCCGGGTGTCGTCGTGATCAACTGTGCTCGCGGCGGTGTAGTAGATGAAGACGCCCTCGTTGCCGGACTGGAGAGTGGACACGTTGCCGGCGCCGGGGTCGATGTCTTCCCGCATGAGCCGGTTGAACACACCGAGTTTGCACGCTTCCCGAACGTGATCCTCACGCCGCATATTGGCGGAAGCAGCGCCGAAGCCCAGGCTGCCGTCGGCGAGATCATCAGCCGGACGACACTGGCGGCGCTGCGGGGTGAATCTGTCCCGAACGCCGTCAACCTGCCGACGGCAGCGATTGATGCCGGCGAACTCCGCCGGTTGACCCACATGGCCGGTGCTGCGGGCCATCTGCTGAGCGTTCTGGAACCTGACCTGCCGGCCGCATTCCGGATGACCGTGCATGGCAGGGCGACGCTGGAGATCAGCGAGTTTGTGCTGACCTCGGCGTTGAGCGACGCTCTTCAGCGCTGGACTCCCGACCGGGTGACGCCGGTTAATGCCCGTCTGGTTGCCGAGGCTCACGACCTTGAACTCCGGGTAACGACGGTCGATAGCGGGCCGGCGAATGTCATCGAGTTTGCGTTCGAGGTCTCCGGCGAGACGACGCACAACGTCACCATGCGCTGGGATACTGGCGAGGTGGCGATTGTTGAAGTGGATGGGTTCTCGCTGGGTCAGCCGCTGGAAGGCGACATGTTGATCACGCACCACCGGGACCGTCCGGGAGTGATTGGGCATATCGGTATGATCCTTGGCCGGCACAATGTGAACATCGCCGGGATGCAGGTCGGCCGGCACCAGCGCGGCGGCGAGGCGATCATGGTCCTGAACGTAGACGACGCCATCCCGCAGCCCGCTATCGAAGAGGTCCTGACCCTGGACGGCGTCACGACCGCCTACGTCGTCTCCCTGCCGGCTCCGCAGACTCCGCGCGCCGGACTGGTTGAGATGCCGATAGGCTAAGAGGTTCATCCCCGCACGGGTAGGGGCGCAGTGCAATGCGTCCGCGTTCTATGCCTACCGGGTTTGTCTTACACATGCGTGTTTGTTTGTCATCCCGACGAAGGAGGGATCCGTACTCTTGGGGTTACGGATCCCTCCTTCGTCGGGATGACAGTGCAGGCGGGCTGGTTCCTGGCTGAA
>CAZRNC010000126.1:0-7670 GCA_964601285.1 uncultured Thermomicrobiales bacterium
GTAGTCGAGGAATCTCTTGTCCGCCGGCGTGGAGACCGACCACGAATGTTGTGCCACAACGCCGCTGGAGAATCAGAAGTCTCATGGCTCGAGATTCCTCGACTACGCTCGGAATGACAAATCAACAGGCATGCGTAAGCAAAGACTGGAATGAATAGCATCCGGACGCATTGCAATGCGCCCCTACCCCCTGCGGGGGGAGCCTATCGTAATGCGAAAGGGCGCAATGCATTGCGCCCTTTCACCGTCATCTCTTGCTGATGATGTTACGACGCCGGAATGGATTCGCCGGTGTCGTTGATCGGGATCTCGACGTTCTCCGGCTGTTTCTCTACCAGTTCAACAACACCCGGGACAACCGCGACGTCACTGTTGGAAAGCAGGGTCAGCTCGGTCACTTCATCCATGCTGTCGACCCAGTGGAACGTCATCTCCTTCTGGATCTTGTCCGGCATTTTCACCAGGTCGCGCTGGTTGTCCAGCGGAGCGATAAGCTGGAGAATCCCGGCCCGGTGGGCGGCGAGGGCTTTGTCCTTCAATCCACCAATCGGCAACACCCGGCCGCGCAGGGTGACCTCGCCGGTCATGGCAACATCGTTGCGCACCGGTCGCCCGGTGATTGCCGAAATCAGCGCCGTCGCCATGGTAATCCCGGCCGAGGGGCCATCCTTCGGCGTTGCGCCCTCCGGCAGGTGGATGTGAATATCGAGATGCTCCTGGAAATTCGTCGGAATGGCAAGCTGGTTCGCTCGCGAGCGGATATAGGATAGCGCCGCCCGCGCCGATTCCTGCATCACATCGCCGGCGCTGCCGGTGATCGTCAACAGGCCCTTACCCGGCATCGTCGCGACTTCAACCGGAACCAGTTCGCCACCAACACCGGTTGTTCCCAGGCCAATAGAAACGCCGACTTGCGCCTCACCCAGCCGCTGTTCGAACCCGAACCGCTTCGGCCCGAGGAAGTCCTCCAGCCGGGACGGGGTCAACCGGATCTTCGTCTGCTTGCCTCGCAGAATCTCACGGGCAACCTTCCGGCAGATGCCGGCCAGCTGGCGTTCGAGCGAGCGTACCCCTGCTTCGCGGGTGTAGTCGCGGATGATCTGGACCCAAATCTTCTGGGGAATCTCAAGGCTATCAGTGTCGAGCCCATGGGCGGTCAACTGCTTCGGCAACAGGTGGGCCTTGCCGATGCCGACCTTCTCATCTTCGGTATAACCACCGATCTCGATCACTTCCATGCGGTCGCGTAGTGGACCGGGAATCTGGCCGAGATTGTTGGCGGTGGTGATGAACATCACCCGGGAAAGATCAGCCGGCATGTCCAGGAAATGATCGGTGAACTGCCGGTTCTGCTCCGGATCGAGCACTTCAAGCATCGCCGAGGCCGGGTCGCCACGATAGTCGGACGACATCTTGTCGATCTCGTCGAGCAGGATAACCGGGTTCATCTTGCCGGCGGTCTTCAGCGCCTGCACCAGCCGTCCGGGATATGCGCCAATGTAGGTCCGGCGATGTCCACGGATTTCCGCTTCGTCGCGCACACCACCCAGGCTCACCCGGACAAACTCTCGCCCCATCGCCCGGGCAACTGAGCGGCCGAGGCTGGTCTTGCCAACACCAGGAGGGCCAACCAGGCAGAGAATCGCCGCGCCCATCGCGCCCGGCGTTTCAGCAGTCAGCTTCCGCACCGCCAGATATTCGACGATGCGTTCCTTCACCTGCTCCAGCCCGAAGTGGTCTTCGTTCAGCACTGCTTCGGCATAGTCCAGCTCGAGGTTGTCGGTGCTTTCTTCGTTCCAGGGCAGGCCCATCACCGTATCGATGTAGTTCCGCACCACGGTCGCCTCGGCGGAGACCGATGGCATCCGCTCCAGCCGGGTAAGCTCCTTCATCAACTTCTCGGTGACTTCTTCGGGAAGCTCCTCATCGCGAACCTTCTGCCGCAACATCTCAATTTCGTTGCCGCCCTCGCCGGAGAGTTCGTCGTGGATCACTTTCAGCTGTTCGCGCAGAAAATACTCGCGCTGGTTCTTGTCGATCTGCTCGCGAACCCGGTCCTTGATGCGTTGTTCCAGCGTCGCCAGGTCGATCTCGCCAGTCAGATGAACGGCCAGCATTTCCAACCTGGTCGCCGGGCTGAATGTTTCGAGATAGGACTGACGCAGTTCGGTGTCGCTAATGAGCTGGGTAGTAACCAGATCGGAGAGATGGCCGGGGTCGGTGGTCTGGAGAATCATCCCCATAATGTCCGGGTTGATCTTGTTCTTGGTCTCGCTGTAGGCCTTCATCATCTCGCAAACGTGCCGGCCCAGAACCTGTGCTTCGGTCGAGTTCCCCTCTACCTCCGGAGCAGGTTCACAGCGCACCCAATAGAAGGAGCGCGAGTTATCAAACTGGGAGATCATCACCCTGGAGATGCCCTCCAGAACAACCTGGATGTTGCTGCCCTGCTGGCGCTCGACCGAGACAATCTCAACCAGCGTGCCAACATCGTGCAGATCGTCCGGCCGCGGGTCGTCAGTCTCGTTGCTGCGGTGTGCGGTGACGACAATCCGGCGGTCACGGGTCATTGCTTCTTCAACTGCCTGGATCGACCTGGTTCGGCCAACCAGCAGCGTCACAACGTTTCGGGGAAAAATAACAACATTCTTGAGTGGCAAAAGTGGATGACGCGCGGAATACATCTCATACCGGCTCATGCGGACAGTACCAACCTAACTGGAGCAGATCTGGAAGCGACACCCGGCGCGGGGCCGAGCTGGTCCGGCGATTTTGTGTTGTACGTGTAAACAAACTCGGGTCAACACCATGCCGTCCGAAATCCCACAATTCCGAATGGCGCACAGAGGAGTCTAGCACAACGAGCCGGCAGTTCGTCATCGCTCATGGTATCGGAATGCGTAGGATTATGTTGCGTACGAACGCATTCTGGTGAACTATTTGGGGCGGGAAGCCCGCAACCGGGCAACGTGTCCTTCGACCTTACGCAAATAGCGATCAAAGCGCGGGTAACTCCACCAGATGACCCCTACGCCAGCCAGACTGCCCGTCCAGAGCCGGGAAACCCAGGTGCTCGGCAGCCAACCGATCGTGCTGATCGCCACATCAATCAGCATCGGCGCAAGCATCAAACAGGCTACCCAGGTCGGCAATGGCCGCCGGAGCACCGGCCAGAACAGATAGAGCAAGCCTGGCAGCGCAAGCCCGGCATGCACGGCTACATCGCGCTGTTCAAATGCCATTGGGTGGTTGTGAATATGGAACGTATGCGAAGGTCGCTGTGGGCAGATATAGGAGTAGATCGTGTAGATCGGATCGGTTACCGAGGGGCCAAACCAGACCGCCAGATATGGGGTGATAACCGCCACCACAGCAATCAGCAGGTTGAGCAGGGTGACACTGATCAGGACGTAGGGGAGCGCCTTCATCGCTGCCGGCAACCAGCCGGGCAACGGCTTCGCCACAATCGCCCGTCGCCGCGCCTGCTCCGCTTCCAGCAAACGTTTCAGCTCGTCGAGCTGATCTGCTGACAGTTCAGATTGTGGTCGCGATTCGCTCACCTGATCCCCCGGCAGTCACTGGAACCCCATCTCTGGACATCAGTCTACCGGCGGCGAGTACCATGACCTATCCAACTGAAGTACCGGGTTGCCGTCAGCTATCCTGCAC
The DNA here is from genome assembly GCA_964601285.1 of uncultured Thermomicrobiales bacterium. Lineage (GTDB taxonomy): Bacteria > Chloroflexota > Chloroflexia > Thermomicrobiales > CFX8 > CAYWXR01. The sequence continues at coordinate 3,670 of CAZRNC010000126.1, forward strand.
CGCCCACTCCGCACAGACACGCATCGTCTTCGGATCACCGGGGATGAAATAGACCGAGCGAAACCGGGCATCGCGGGTGAAATGTTCGACGGTCAATCGGAACTCAAGCAGCCCCTGCCCCGGAACCCGCAGACGGACCGGCTCCAGCGAACGGGCAGCCGTCGCCGGCAACCCTTCCTGCTCAACCTGCTGCCAGTAGCGCCCAAACACCGGCAAGGCAAACATCTCATCCAGAATCGGCTGCACCCAGGGCTCATCGCCAATCAGTTCCAGTTCATGCCTGAACGCCCGGATCATTGCCGGCAGGAAGCGATCCGGATCGGCAACCAGCGGCGCAAACGCGCCCTGAGGATCAAACCACTGCGCCAGAAAGACTCCATCGCTGAGCCGCGCCAGCATTGGATCATCGAGTTCAACACCAAGCAACCGGGGGACAAACCGGTTCCAGGCGAACAATCGAATCGCGCAATCCATCGCATAGGCCGGAAAGAGAACCGCATCCAGTTCTGGACGGCAAACTGTTTCCGCCCAGTCGATCTCTTCCGGGGTCGGAACGTCAGTCGCCACCGTGTAACCGAATAGCTCCAGGACATCCCGGCGCTCGGTATAGCGTGCGCCAAGCGCGGTCAGAATCCGTTCCAGCGTTGGCCGCACCGGCTGGGCGACGCGGCTGGATTCAAGCCGTTGAAGGTAGCCGCTGCCAAGCTCCGCCTCAAGCTCCACCCACATTTGGGTTTTGCCGGCAGCCCGTCGAAGCTGCCGCAGTCGCAACCCACCCGGCGTACTCATGCGATGCGGAATCCGTTCGTCAGAAATTCGACTTCGATCACGATGACAGCCCGTTCCGGAGTGCATAGCATGCCAACAGAGTAGCAAGTCGAAGGAGTCAGGAACATGGCTGTTGCAACACCCGTTTCAGACGGATCCCCGGCGCCGTTCCGGCGAGGATTCCTGTTGATGTTGCCGCTCTGGGCCGGAGCGCTTCCAGCCGGCGCGGCCTTTGGCATCGCCGCACTCCATGCCGGACTCAACCCGTTCGACATCCAGTTGATGAGTTTGGTCGTCTTCTCCGCCGCCGGCCAGATCACCGCTGCGGTGTTGATTGGCGAAAGCTCAGCTGCCTGGCTCATCGTGCTGACAACTATCGCGCTGAATGCCCAGTTCCTCTTGATCAGCATCACCGTTGGCCGGCAGTTGAAAGCCACGCCAATCCAGAAACTGGCCTCTGCCTGGGTGCTGACCGACGCCTCCTACGGGGTCAGCGCTGCTGCCGGTCCGTTGAATCTACCGGTGCTCCTCGGAGCAGGGTTCTGCATGTATCTGGGCTGGAACATCGGAACTGCGCTCGGGCTCATCGTCGGGACAGCTATCCCGGACGCCGAGCGGCTCGGGCTATCGCTGGTCATCCCGCTCTCATTCCTGGCGGTGCTGGTGCCATTGCTGAGGTCGCGCCCTGCACTGTTGGCCGCGGCCGTTGCGGTCGTGCTGGCGCTGCTGCTCCGGGAAGCGCTCCCGATTGGTATTGCCGTGTTGGTCGCTGGTCTGGGTGGAAGCATCGCCGGAGCGATCTGGCAACAGGGACGGCCGGCATGAATACAACATTGATCATTCTAGCCATGGCCGCCGGAGTCTACGCGTTGCGGATCGTTGGGTTCCTGACCGGGAGCATCACCGTTCCCGAGCGCTGGGAGCAATCCTTCCAGTTCGTCCCGATCAGCCTGCTCTCGGCCCTGGTAACGCTCAACCTCACCAGCGGAGACAGCACCGACCCGGTCCGGCTCATCGCCGCAACCGCCGGCGGACTAGCCGCCTGGCGCACCCGCAAGATGTGGGCCTGCATCGCTGCCGGCATGGTGGTCTATTGGGCGTTCGATCTGTTCACCTGAGCCAGATCAGCCGGCCGGCGCATCCCAATCGCCCGATTTGCCGCCGGACTTGTGGGCGAGGTGGACAGCATCGATCGTCATGCCACGGTCGATCGCCTTGACCATGTCGTAGATCGTCAGCGCCGCCACCGAGACAGCGGTCAACGCTTCCATCTCAACCCCGGTCTTGCCCCTGGTTTCGACCTGGACCGCTATTTCTATAGAAGAGCGGCCCTCGTCCGGTTCGAAATCGACCTGGACTGCCGTCAGGCTGAGCGGGTGGCACATCGGAACCAGGTCGCTGGTCTTCTTGGCAGCCATGATCGCCGCAACCCGCGCTACGCCAAGGACATCACCCTTGCTGGCGGTGCCGTCGCGAATCACCCGCAGCGTCTCCGGTTGCATAACCACCCGCCCACGGGCAATCGCAATCCGGTGGGTAACGTCCTTGTCGCCGACATCGACCATGCGGGCCTTGCCGGATTCATCAAAATGCGTCAGTTCGGAAATGGGGAGCCTCCTTTGGTTACCGCTGGTCGCGATCCTGCTCCATCAACTCCCGGATCTTCCGATCTTCCCAGTCCTGGGTCAACCGTCCCGAGCCAACGAAGACGCTCAAGGCGTGGGCAATGATACCGATACCCCAGCCGAGCAAGGGCCAATAGAACCACCACTCACCGCCGGAGAAGAAATTCAGCAGAAACAGGAACAGGTTCACAATAATGAAGACCGTCAGGTGGGAATAGAAGCCTTTCAGTTGGTCGACCCGGCTTCGCGCACGTTGATAGCGTTGCTCATCGTCCATCTTGTGGTTGCCTCCCTTCTCCCTCGATTATCACCGATGCCGGCGATCATGGGGATATGGGTCAATCAGCAGGAAACGATCAGGCACGCAAGCGAATTCCCCTGCTCAGCCAGAGGCTCAGCACGAACGCCAACCCCCAGAGCATGAACCATGGATTCCAGAGGTAGGTGTACCAGCCAAGTACGTCGAAATCTCCGTCCCGCGACACCGTAATGATGTCGTTCAGAACCAGCAATCCCAGAAGTGTGTTGACGCCTCCATATACGGTGAGGATCACAGCAGCGAGCCATCCAAGAAGACGGGGAATTCGGCTATGGGTCCAGCCCGGCAAATGACGTGATGCCACGCCAACCAGCACCAGTGCAGACACAGCCACGCCGCCCTTGACGATTGCGGTCGCCCAAAGCCCTGCCACCACCAGCGGCTCACGCTCCTGACCTGCCTGCTCAAGCCCCTCGCTCAACGTATCCAGCAGCAGCGTCCCGCCGGCCGCCCAGTAGACGCTGACCGCAGCATGCCCCAACCCAAGAACCGCGGCAGTCCAGGCCGCAATCAGTGCTGCACGAGGTCGATCCCCCCGCATCAATACCTCCCCGATGCCGGTAACGGAACGCGACGTGGTCACATTCTCGAGGGTATCAGGGAGCGGAACGCCATATGCTGATCGCACCGGCGCGGATCCTGTCATTCCTCTACGCTGGAGCAATGCCTTCCTCGTACGGGCGATCGCCATGCGTCGCCCTGGCGCGTCAGCGCCACCTCGCTGGAACCATTCCGGTTTGAACAACGAACACCGATCGAATTCCGTCATCCCGAGCGCAGTCGAGGGACCTCGAGCCTCGGATCTTGCCGAGTACAGTCAACTTGCGACTCTCGAGGTCCCTCGACTGCGCTCGGGATGACGAGGGAGGATTGCTTGATCCTCTATTCCCCGTATCGCCAGATGAAGTAGTGCAACCCGACGTTCCCCGCTTCAACCTGCCAGCCATCCGGGTTCTCCGGCGTATAGGTCAGACATCTCCGCTCGAAGCACTGCAACAGCACTTCATGTGGTGTCCCACCAACGTTGACCGTCACCCAGTACGCCTCGGTAACCGGCCGGCCAGTTCCGTAGAACGGGTTCTCGAACAGCAGGTCCTCGGTCAGGTTGCCATCGACCCAGACCAGTCCGGTCGAGTTCATGAACTCCCAGAACGGTGCCGCAATGTTGTGACCGGTCACCTCATCGAAGTAGACGTAGCTCACATCCCAACCCAGGCTGCCCTCGCCATTCAGTCGTTCGGTGATCGTCTCACCAACACGTGATTCCACCGGATCGAGCAGGTCTGCCA
>CAZRNC010000127.1:0-7541 GCA_964601285.1 uncultured Thermomicrobiales bacterium
CGCAGGTGAGTAGAACTGATATGGGATCAGCCTGCCGGCGAAGTCAAAACCGAGCCGGTCTCCAATGTCCGCGTAGAGCTTGTTGATGCCATCCGGATGGTGATACCAGCGTTGCGGGTTGGCGAAGCCGATAACAGTGAGCACCATGCCGAACAACCACGCACCGGAAGCAACTGCCCACTGAGCCACTGAACCATGCTTCAGCCAGGTAGCCAACGGCGCTGCCAGCAACGGGACGACCGGCACCAGGTAGCGCGCCGCCGGTCCCCACTCTCCCCACCAGACCTGGTAGGCCCCAACAATGAGAAGGTAGGGAACGACCGCCAGCGCAACGATGGTTGCCATTCGCCGGTTGGCACGTGCCCAGACCGGGATCGCCGCGAGACAGATCACGGTGAGCGGAGCCATCACCAGCAACCCCCACTGGGCGTCGAGCAGCAGCCCTGCAAGCCCGTTGAGCGTGCCAGTTGGCCCGCTGAACCCGGCATGATCGGCGGTGTTCTGGGTGAATTGTCCATAGAGCCAGACGTTGTAACCGATGATCGAGAATCCGCCGAGGGCGACTGGAATCAAGGCAATCGCGCCGGATCGTTTCCGGGATTGAACGAGCCGGTACAGCAGGATCGCCGCGAAGATTGCCGACACCACCGCGAACCGCTGGTGGAGCCACGGAAGGAATCCGATTGCGGCTCCGGTTCCCAGCCATTGCCAGGCAAGGTTGCTCGTCGCAGAGAGTCTCCGGGCGGCGTAGATGATCAGCAAGGCTGCCGGGATTTCCGGGAAGATCAGCAATGCGTAGGGAGCGATCGGCATGGTGACCGCCAGTGCAATAGACGATATCGCGGCGATGCGTTCCGGAGCTCCGGACTCCCGGGCCAACAGGAACATCTGTCCGCTCAGGAGCACGGCGGCCAGCATGACAATCAGCATGGGTCCGATCCGCCCGGCAATAGCGTAGGGAATGGCGATCAGAAATGAGAGGCCGAGTCCGTGCTTGGTGTGCAGTCCCTCACGCTCGGAAATGGCGGGGTGGGGAGGAAGTTCCCGCGGAAACGCCGGCCAGCCACGCCAACCGGCCGGTAGCGGTTCTTCGGGGTAGAACTCTTCAAAGTCACGGTTGGCGTAATTGTTGGTTTCGTCGAGGTCGCGATCCCTGACGATACTGATGGCCGTCATGACATAAAACGGCTCGTCGCCGGTGATCGGGTCGAGATGTTCAAGGACCGGGGAGAGCATTGCAGCGTAGAAGATCGCAGTGACGCCCATGACTGCCAGCAAGGCGGCTCGCCCGTTGCCGCTCACGCGAGTGCTCGCCTGCTGGATAACCACTGGGTGGCGTATCGATAGATCAACAAGCCGATGGCTGCACCGATGGCGTCCAGGATGACATCCTCGACAGTTGCGTAGCGTCGCGGTACGAACGATTGATGGAACTCATCGCTGATGCCGTAGAGCACGGCAATCACCCACGCAAGTGCGGCCCGACGCTGCCAGGATGTGATGTAGCCATTGAGCGCACGGACAAGCAGCACCGCGAGAATGGCATAAACCACGATGTGGCCCGCAGCAGCGATCAATTGTGGAGACAGCCCCGGCGCAACCGGAATCGTGCTACGAGACGACATTGAAAAAATCAACGTCATCCAGAGCAGCGGTGGAAGCCAGGGTACGAAACGCTCAAATGTCATGGAAATCCTTCATCGGGACAGGCCGGCGGCCAGGTATGCATCCAGGAGTTTGCTCGAGAGATAGTCAAAACCGAACTGGCCCTGAATCCGGTCGGTTGCCGCGGAGCTCATAATGTCCATGCGACCTGGTTCATCCAGCAGCGCGCAAACTTCTGTAGCGAACCTAACCGGATCGGCACCGGACAAGGTTACCCCGGAGCTCGCAAGAACGTGCCCGATGTCGCCGACGTCGGAACCAATAACCGGGCAACCTGCGGCCATGAGTTCAAGAAGTTTCACTGATTGTTTTGACCGGGTGATTAGTGAATCCTCATAGGGGTAGACGGCCAGGGTAGACGATCCGAGCAGTTCGGGAAGCTGTGACTTCGCGACATATCCCATGCATTCAATATTCAGGGGGCCGACGCTATCAGGCAGTGAGGTCCCTTGCGGAACCGCTCCGATGACGCGCAGTGTTGCCGGGATCTTCAGTCTGGTTGCAAGTGAATCGGCAAGTTCTGGCAACCAGTTCTCTCCAAATTCGGCAAATCGTGAGTAGAGCACTATGACCGGTGGATCGATAACTGATGGTGGCGAGGTTCTGCCGGCAGCGAGTTGATTCATCCATCCTGCTTCGAGACCGTTCTCAACGAGAAAGACGCTGGCGTCGTCGCCGTTACGGAGTGAGGTCGTTCGTTCGGCCAGGAAAGTGCTGGCGGCGGTGACTACGTTCGCCCGTTGGAGCAGGTCGTTTTCCTGATACTGAAACACGCGACGCTGCGGCCATGAATAGTTGCCGGCGTCGTTCCACCCGCCGTCACCTTCCCAGTCGTCAGAATCGACGACGATCGGCAACGAATTGTGCAACAGCCTGGCGGCCATTCCGCCAAACCCTTTTGGTTTCATCACGTGAACAAGGCGAGGTTTGAGCTTGTTGACCCAGCCCACCTGCTGTCGAATTGCCGGCAGCGGGTTTCGGGCCGAGGCAGCGGCGGTGTTGATGACCGTGACGCCGTCAACGATGTCCAGCACACCTGCCTCTGACGGCATGTCCCACGGCGTGGTGACGATAGCGGTGTTCAATCCGTGAGCCTGCATGGCCCGCGCGAATGGCAATGCCCGGGCCTGGAGCGTCCCCAGGTTCCACATTGCGAAGGTGCCGAGCATGACGACATCAACCGGGGCCAAAGGTTCCTGCTTCATCGGCTGATGGTACCGAACGTTGACCGGTTGGAACAACGGGGGTTTTGGACGTTCGGGATATTCACAGGCATCGTCGGGGCGCATCTCATGTGGAACAGGTGATCGCATGCGGCCTACTGGTCGAACGAAATCGGGTTCTGACTAGCGCATGACAGTCCATACGCCGTTCTTCTTTGCGTAGGTTCGAGGTTCATTGAGACAACGGAATGGATGCTTGCATTCGCCCGATTCAAGGCCGCAGTCATCAAGACGGGTGGATGCAACCACCAGCCCCAACTCATTCCGGCTTTGGCTTGTACACGCCGGTTTTTCCGTCATCCTGAGCTTGTCGAAGGATCTTGAACCATGAGATTTGCCTTCACGTGGAAAGTTGCGAGGCTCGAGATCCTTCGACAAGCTCAGGATGACAAGTTAAACGCCGTTCTCTTCTTCGTACCTGAATGAGTTGGCATCGGCGCTTGCATTCGCCCATTTTGACACCCGCGGCATTTCACCGGGGCGACCCATCTTGATTTGTCATTCCGAGCGCAGCCGAGGAATCTCGACCCTCAATGCCTGACTTCTCCTGGAGAGATCCGAATCACGAGGTCCCTCGACTTCGCTTGGGATGACGAAATGAGATCCGTTCTCTTCTGCGTATGTTCGATGGTTCTGAATTAATAGGTACTGGTGGTGAACGCAAGTCGCCCCTACGAGAACGGGCCGATCTCTCGAAATTGGACAGTGGTCTGCAAAGGTCGTCCAGGTTGGCGTTGAAAACGCGCTTCCTAGAAAATGGCCGGGCGGACGACGGTGATGAGCTTGCCCTGGATCTCGACATTCTCTGGCGCGGTGAAGATGGGGTCCATGGTGACGTTGGCGGGTTGCAGGCGAACACGGTGGCCTTCGTTGTAGAAGCGCTTCAGCGTAGTCTCTTCCTCGTCCCGCAGCCAAACGGCAACTGTCTCGCCATTTTCGGCGATTTGCTGTGCTTTCAAAACGACAACGTCGCCATCGTTAATCAGGGCATCGACCATCGAGTGGCCTTTGACCCGCAACGCGAACAGCTCGTTGGTGTTGGAACCAAGCACATCGCCGCTCAGTTCGATCGTATCGGTATGTTCAGTGCCGGCCAGGTCGCCTGGAACCGGAATTGGCAAACCGGCTGCAATCTGACCAATGATCGGGATATTGATGATTCCACGCCGGGTTTCCGGACGGTTTACCATTTCAATACCACGGGAAATGTTGCGATTGCGCCGGATGAGGTCGCGCTGTTCAAGCACCTTGAGGTTGTAGTCAACGACGCTGGTCGACGAGATCGTCAACCCCTCCTGGATTTCCCGGATGGTGGGGGGGTAGGAGTGGTCGGTGCTGAAATGTTCGATGAACTCCATGATGGACTGCTGCCGGCGAGTTAGGTTCTTCATCAGAGTTTCCTCCCTGCGCGTGGCTTTCTACATGCAGCCACCCACACATGTCGTACCGGGAGTATAGTCTCGAACATCTGTTCTTGTCAAATATGGTCAAGTTGGCAGGCTGGTGCTTTTGGGCTATTCGATCCTGGACGGCTGTTTCATACACTCTGCACAGCGATGCCACCATCTTTGGAATTCGCGTGATAGCAGCTTGCTGGTGATGCTGTGAACTTTCTTGACCTGTTAATCGTAGCAATGTTCGGAGCGGTAATTGCGGCCGGCTTCTTTGTCGGAGTCAGCAAGGCTGTGAGTGCCATTGTTGCGATCTATTTTGCAACGGTGATGTCGGCGACATTCTACGAACCGTTGGGCGATCTGTTTCGGCGGGTGCTGCCCGAGATGAACCCGTCGACGGCAAGCTTGGTCGCGTTCCTGTTGCTGTTCGCCGCGTCTGGCGTTGGCATTGCGTTTGTCATTGCGCGGACGGTGGAATCAATGACCGCAACCAACCGTTTTGCTATCCTCAACAATATCGGCGGAGCGGCCATTGGTGGCATTGTCGCCGCGGCTACGATTACGTTGTCCATTGCAGTTACCGTGGTGTTTGTGCAGGCTCTCGCCCAGACATCAGTCGACGCAGCAGATGGCTCAGTGCTTGCTTCCATCGGATCGATGGTTCGAGGCTCAGCACTGGCACCGGTGTTTCTCGATTTGCTGCCATATGTGACACGTTTTGTTGAACCGTGGTTCCCGGGCGGGTTGCCGCCAATCCTGACCGCTGTGCCGAAATTGTAAGCAGGTATTGGCACAACATCGGCCGGGTAACGTGACATCTACAATTCTGGATACACTCGAATTTGATCAGGTTTTGGCAATGCTGGTTCGGCATTGTTCCTTTTCGTTGGCTGCCGAACGCGCTCTCGAGCTTGGTCCTGCCTCAGATCACTCAACCGTTTCCTACTTGCTGGATGTAACCCGCCAGGCGTACGACCTGGTGGAGAGCCGCCCGACGTTCGGTGTCGGTGGAGTCCGGGATATTCGGGAACAGGTTGGCCGGGCGGCACTTGGTTCGATTCTTTCGCCTACGGACTTGCTTGCCGTTCTTGATACTGTCTCGGCAGCACGCAAGCTGCGTAGCAGTTTCCGCAAGATCGAATCGTCTATCGAAGGAGATGCCTACCCGGCTTTTTCCGAGTTCGTTGACCATGTTGCTGACTTGCCGAACCTTGAGAGCGACCTGAAGCAGGCAATCGGTGACAACGGCGAGGTCCTGGACAGCGCCAGCGATGAACTGAGGCGGATTCGTCAACAGTTGCGGACGGCACATTCTCGGGTGGTCGAGCGCATCCGGCGCTACCTGACCAGTTCGGACCATTCGGCTGCTTTACAGGAGTTGATCGTCACGACTCGTGACGGGCGCTATGTCGTTCCGGTTCGTTCGGACCGCCGGTCACAACTTGGTGGCATCGTCCACGACACTTCGGCCAGTGGCCAGACGCTGTTTGTTGAGCCATACGAGATGGTTGAACTCAACAACCGCTGGCGTGAGCTGCAGGCAGCTGAACGGCACGAGGTCGAACGGATTCTCACCTGGCTGACCGAGCAGGTAGCCCGTGAAGAGGAGCCGTTGCTGATCACGCTTGATGCGATGGCGGCGATTGATCTCGCGTTGGCGAAGGCGCGCTTTGCCGTGTCAGCGCGGTTGAACCAGCCAATCGTTCCGCCGGAAGGTACACGGCGGATCATCCTGCATCAGGCACGCCATCCGCTACTCGACCGGAACATCGTTGTGCCGATCGATATCCAGCTCGGTGTTGATTTCCGGATTCTGGTTATCACTGGCCCAAACACCGGTGGCAAGACAGTTGCGTTGAAGACAGTTGGCCTGGCGGTGCTGATGGCACAGTCTGGGCTGTTCATCCCGGCCGACCCGGGCAGCGAACTAAGCGTTTTCGATGGCATCTTCGCGGATATTGGCGACGAGCAATCCATTGAACAGAGCCTCTCGACGTTCTCGTCGCACATGACCCGGGTGATTGCGACCCTCGGGGCGGTCACCGGAGATAGCCTGGTGCTGTTTGATGAGTTGGGTGCCGGCACTGATCCTCAGGAGGGCGCAGCGCTGGCCCGTGCGCTGATTGAGGAGTTGCTGGATATTGGCTGTCTGGCGATCACGACAACGCACTATTCCGAGTTGAAGTCGTTCGCGTATATGACCCCGAACGTCGAGAACGGCAGCGTTGAGTTTGATCTTGCAACGCTCTCGCCGACCTACCGCCTGCTGGTTGGCATTCCTGGCCGTTCCAATGCATTGGCAATCGCTTCGCGGTTGGGCCTTCCCGAGCAGGTACTCAACCGGGCGCGAGCCTATCTCGATCCTGAGACTGAGCATGTTGATGCACTGCTGGCCGAGATCGTTTCCCGGCGGAATGCTGCCGAAGCTGCCAGCAGGGAGGCCGCACAGGATCGACGCTCCGCTGAAGTTGCCCTTCGCGAGGCCGAACAGCAGCGTGCTGCTGCGCAGCGTGAGGCACTTCTGGAGATCGAACAGGAGCTTTCCGAAGCGCGTGCTGCAATCCGCAGGCTTGAACGGATGCCGGCCGAGACAACGGTTCCCGAGGCGCGCAAACAGGCTCCCGCCGCCAGAAAGGAACTCGAGGAAGCGACACGTCAGGTGCGCCAAACACAGCGAAAGCGCCAGCCTGCGCTCCTCACGAACCAGACATTGAAGCTCGGTGACACGGTTTCGTTGACGACGCTTGGCGGAGAAGGCGAGATTGTCGGTTTTTCGCCTGACGGTCTGGAAGCGGATATCCAGATGGGAGCGTTCAAGCTCCGGCAGCCGATAGATGATCTGCGGAAAGTCAAGAAGGCAAAGCAGCAGTCCGGTGCGCAACGTATTTCAACCCCACCACCCCGGCAGCGGGTTGATATGGAATTGAACCTGCGTGGGCAGCGCGCTGCTGGCGTCGAGAAAGAACTCGACGACTATCTCAACGATGCCTATCTGGCCAACATTCCCTGGGTGCGGATCATCCACGGTAAGGGGACCGGTGCGCTGCGTGAAGTAGTGCGGCAGTTCCTCTCTGGGCATCCGCTGGCGACGCATTATGAGACTCCGCCACCGAACGAAGGTGGTGACGGCGTGACAATCGTTCATCTTAGGGAGCAGTAGTTTGAGCACCAGCGACAAGATTGTCCAGGTAGGCGTTGCGCCAAATGAAGCGATTGCGCTGCTCTGGAAGCAGGTGCTCGAGGATGAGGGCATCGTGGT
>CAZRNC010000128.1:0-7497 GCA_964601285.1 uncultured Thermomicrobiales bacterium
CGAGACGGACCGTGCCGGTCCGAGGGCGAGGCATGGCCTAGGCCGTACGCAAGAAACACAACGTCCGAGGTTGCAGAAGGCACACTACTTAAGAAACTACCCTAATCCGCGGCGTCGATCGATTCGTCGCGGAATTGCATGGTGTAGAGGCCGTAGTAGGCTCCTCGTGCTTCCAGAAGTTCATCGTGCGTGCCGGATTCGATGATCTGGCCATGATCGAGCACGACGACGCGGGAAGCTTCCTTCACGGTGGAAAGCCGGTGGGCGATCATGAAGGCGGAACGTCCCTGGAGCAGTGTCCGTAACGCAGACTGGATCTGGAGTTCTGTTTCCGTATCCACGCTTGAGGTTGCCTCATCCAGAATGATGATTCGCGGGTCGGAGAGCATCGCACGTGCGAACGCAATCAACTGCCGCTGGCCAACCGATAGCGTCTGACCACGTTCGTCAACCTCAGCGTCGTAACCGTTTGGCAGACGCATGATGAAGTCGTGGGCGCCAACGGCTCGCGACGCTGCCAGCATTGCCTCGTCGGATGCTTCGGGCCGGCCATAGCGGATGTTCTCCGAGATGGTTCCAGAGAAGAGGAACGTATCCTGCAACACGACGCCGATCTGGGAACGCAGTGATTCCTGGGTGACATCGCGCAGATCGTGACCATCGACGCGGATAGCGCCCGATGTGACGTCGTAGAAGCGCACGATCAGGTTGATCATCGATGACTTGCCGGCCCCGGTTTCGCCAACGAAGGCGATTGACTCGCCTGGCTGGACATCGAGATTCACGCCGTGCAGGACTTCGATATCGTCGGCATAACCGAATCGCACATTGTCGAACTCGACGTGCCCGGTGATGCGTGGCAACTCGATAGCGTCCGGCTTGTCCTGAACCTCGATCGGTGCGTCCAGCACATCGTAGATGCGTTCGCCGGCAGCCATTGCGCGCTGGAGCATGTTGTAGTTCATCGCCAGTTCGCGGATCGGCTCATAGAATCGGTGGATATACGCAACGAAGATGAAGAGCTGGCCGATGGTGAAAGCATCGCCACCAAGAATCATGCGGCCACCGAAGAACAGCACCAGCGCGATGGCAACTGATTCGACGAACATGACGGCCGGAAAGAGGAATGACGAGAGTTTGGCGGCTCGAATGTTGGCAGCCAGGTTGTCGTCGTTGACATTGTGAAACTCGGAGATGCTCTCCTGTTCGTGGGCGAACGCCTGGGTAACACGGACGCCGGAGATGCTCTCGGCGAGGTTGGCATTCACCCGCGAGATGGTGATCTGCGCTTCGCGATAGGTGTCGATCGCGTACTTGCGCCAGATCTTCATCATGTAGATCATCGCCGGCAGCACGGCAAAGGTGACCAGCGCAAGCTTGGCATTCGTGATCAACATCAAGGTGATGATTCCGACCAGCAGCACCAGGTCAGTGACGACGCGGATGAGCCCCTCGCTGAAGAGCATGTCGATAACTGAAACATCGTTCTGCATGCGGGACATGATGCGCCCCACGCCACGCTCGTCGATGTAGCGGATTCCTGCTCGCTGGGTATGGCGGAACATGTCATCGCGCAGGTCCAGCACGATGCGTTGACCGAGCCACGAGGTGAAATAGAGTTGCCGGCTGTAAGCGAAGAACCGCAGCACTGCGATGCCAAGAAAGACAATGAACAGCCAGTTGATCGCCTGCAACCCGCTCGTACCAAAGAAGGTGCGGTCTGTTTCCGGCGTCACCACGTCGATAGCCACACCGAAAATGTATGGCATGGCCAGGTCAGTCAACGCGGTGGTGATCATTACTGCTGCCGTGAAGGCTGCGACTCGACCGTAGGGTCGAACCTGCCCTACCAGGCGGCTGGCTATTCGAGAGTCGTACGCTTTTCCAAGCAGGTCGTCAGGATTATGTCCAGATCTCATGGTTCTTCCTCATTCCGCCGGCTAATCGGCGACTTCGAGGAACTCCTCCTGATCCCGTAATTGCAAGTTGTAAATGCGGGCATACAGGCCATCCTGCTTGATCAGATCGAGGTGGCGGCCGCGTTCGACAATTTGTCCTTCATCAACAAGCAGGATCTCATCAGCTTCCCGGACAGCCGAGAGGCGTTGGGCAATGATGAAGGTTGTCCGCCCGGTCATCGCCTGCTTGAGGCCCTGCTGAATCTGGAACTCGGTTTCCGTGTCGACGCTGGACGTTGCATCGTCGAGGATGAGAATCTGCGGCGCGGCGCAGAGTGCTCGCGCAATTGCAAGACGCTGCTTTTGGCCCCCGCTGAGTGAGATACCACGTTCGCCGAGCAGGCTCATGTAGCCATCGGGCATCGCAGAAATGAACTCGTGAGCCTGGGCGATCTTCGCTGCGGTAACCACTTCCTCATCGGTCGCATCCGGACGTCCGAAGGTTATGTTCTCGCGAATCGTGGCCGAGAAGAGGAACGTATCCTGCATCACAAACGCCACGTTCTTCCGGAGCGATTGCAGACTGTACTCGCGAACGTCCCGGCCGTCGATGGTTACCTGGCCGGATGACACATCGTAGAGACGAGGAATCAGCGCCGTCAGCGAACTCTTGCCGGAGCCGGTCGAGCCGACGATGGCGATAACCTGATCCGGGCGGGCTTCGAGGTTGATGTCTTTCAGGACCACCTCGCTCGTGCCGGGATAGGCAAACGAGACATTCTCAAATCGCACTTCTCCGCGGGCGTTAACCAGCTCGACCGGGTTCTTCGGGTCTCGAATCGCCGGTCTGGTGTCGATCACCTCAAAGAGGCGGTCGCCAGATGCGATTGCCCGCATCATCGCGTTGACAATGAATCCCAACGACGACACCGGCATGGCAAGCATGGTCAGGTAGAGATTGAAGGCGATGAATGTACCGGTTGAGATCGAGCCGTTGATGACCTGCCGGCCGCCGTACCAAAGAATGATGGCCAGCCCCAGCTGCGCCAGGAACGCCATAGCCGGGAAGTAGAGTGCCCAGGTGGAGATCGCCTTCATCTGGCGGTCGAATAGTTCAACGAGCGAATTGCTGAACTTCTCTATCTCATTGTCTTCCTTGGCAAACACGCGCACCACCCGTGCGCCGGCCAGGTTTTCCTGCATGACGGTTGACATTTCGCCAAACTGCTGTTGAACGCGGTTGAACATCGGGCGAATGGTTCGTCCAAGATGGACGGCTACCAGGATGAGAAATGGCATGACCAGGAGCGACAACGCGGCGAGCGTTGCATGGGTGGTGAACAGGATGACGACGATGATGACCAGCATCATCGTGGCATAGACACCCATCCGCATGGAGAACATCAGAAAGCGGCGGATCGAGTTGATGTCTTCGGATCCACGGGACATGAGTTGGCCCGACTGCGCCTTGTCGTAGTAGCTGAACGGGAGAGTTTGGAGGTGTTCGTAATACTCGGCTCGCAGATCTGTCGCAACCCGCTCGGCGAGCGCCTGAAACAAATAGGAGCGGATGTAGGTAAAGAACCCCTGGCCCACGGCGGTTATCAGAATCAGCCCTGCGCCGATCATGACGACCCGGTTATCACCGTTTCCGATGCCCTCGTCAATAACATACTGAACCAGCCGAGGTATCAGCAGCACCGCGCCAAGGCCGATGAACATTGCTGTGTAGGCAACCACGACCAGCCACTTGTATTTGCCAAGATACCTGAGGATGCGAAGGAGAACCCGCACAGCTCTCTCCCATGTACCGCGGAGACCGCGCGAAAGACAACGTTCGAGTATAGCATTCCGGATCCAGCGCTCCCGGGCATCAGAAATACTACCCATTTCCGACGTTGCGTACGTTCAATTGAGGCATGTGACCGGACGGTATGTACAAAAGTGCCTAAATCTCGCCAAACCAGTTGACGATATACGCGATTTCGACATACAATGCGTATACGTACAGGGGGAGTTGCATTCGCCGGGCGGAAGGAGCAGGCGTGGAGGTCGAGAGGATTGATTTCCAGACCACAGTAGACGAAGCATTAAAGATCGTTTACAGCCATCATCACCGGTTGGTAACCCGATTGTTCCCCGAGGCCGAACGACCGCTCAACATCGAGGCTCTGAGAGCAGGGCCGTTGGGTCGAGACCTTGGAAAGCTGGCATCGCTGGCGCGAGGGGAAATTCGGGAAGCACGCGACACGGTATTGGAACGTATTGACTCCGTGTTGCAGTTGCTGTTCTGGCCACCCATGGCAGAGGATTACACGGTTCCACGGTCGTTCTGGGAGACTGACCTGGGCCGGATGATCTCCATGGCGAAGTTCCGGGCCTACGAGCCATCGGAACTCGTGTCGATCGGAAACGCAGCCTCACGGCTTGGCGTCACCCGACCGACGATCTACCGGTGGATGGATGAAAAACATCTCGGCTATGTTCGGGATGAGATGTCCGGCCGCACGTTCGTCGTGCAGCAGGATGTTGAATCGCTGCTTCGGAGCGATGGAGAAGCGCTCGTCTGAGCACTTCGTCAAACTGGATACGATGCAACAATGCGGGCGCTTGTCGCCCGCATTGCTTTTTTCTAGAGAGATTCCCGCACAGATAGCGCCGGCATATCAACCTCGAACGGCACGCCATCCTTGATGAATACCCGTGGCATGCGGGCTGAGAGCCTGGTAGCGATTTCGTAGTTGATCGTGCCATCCAGCCGGGCGATGTCGTCCAGGGTCATCTCGCCAGACGATCCGTCGCCGGCTATCAACACCTCGGCATCTTCATCGAGACCTTCGGATAGCCCAATGACTGTCTGGTCCATACAGACACGTCCGCGAATCGGCGACGGCTGACCGCCGGCGACAAACCACCCCCGGTTGGAGACGCTCCGCGGCAAACCATCGGCATAGCCGATTGGCACGGTTCCGGCAGCCTCATCATTTTCTGAAAGATAGGTCAGGCCGTAGGAGACTCCTTCTCCGCCCGGCAGGATGAACGAGCGGGTGAGACGGCTATGGACCGACATCACCGGCAGGACACCTTCGGGCAATTCGACATCCGGTGACGGTTGGAGTCCGAAGGTCGCGACCCCGGCACGCACCATGTTCGACCGGCCGGCTGCACCGGTAATCAGCGAAGCACTGTTGGTCAAATGGATGTAGCGAAACTCGCAGCCGGTTTGCCCCAGGTCGTCCAGAATCGTGTGCGCGGCGTTGATCTGGGCCATTGTCGGCGTTTGATCCGGTTCGTCGGCTGAGGAAAAGTGCGCGTAGATGCCTTCCAGATCGATCATGGGGTGTTCATGGAGCATGGCACCGATCGAGCTTGCAATAGCTGGCATGAGGCCATAGCGATGCAGGCCGGTGTCGACTTTGAGGTGCGCGTTGATTGGTGCAGCTGCTTCGTTTGCCAACCTGATGAGCTGGTCTGCAACGGCCACGCTGCCAACGGTGATCGTTAGCCGGTGCTCTATTGCAATGGCAACTGCATCAAGGTTGATGCCGCCCAACACCAGGATCGGAGCTTGTATCCCGGCGCGGCGTAGGCGCACACCTTCCCAAACGCGGGCTACGGCGAGTTGGCTTGCACCGTGTTCCAGTGCTACGTGTGCGCATTGGATCGCACCATGACCGTAGGCGTCAGCCTTGATGACAGCCATGAACTCGCGGTGTTGACCGGCAATTCCGGCGAGAATGGCGACGTTCCGGGCATATCGGTCCAGATCGATGCGTAAAAATGATTCATGTTGCGCTATATTGAGTAAATTGATCTGGCTCACAGCACTACTCGTCAGAGGTGGGTTCCGCGTCGGCAACCAGTCGCACAATGTCCGAGCGGCTGACGATGCCAACGACGCGATGTTCTCGATCCAGCACCGGTACCGGATTCACCTTACGCTCGAACATGAGCGTGGCGACTTCGCGCACGGTGGCATCGATGGTCACACTGTAGACCGGCGACGTCATCAGATCTTCGGCGGTGATCGCAAGTACCCGACGTAAATCGTCTTCGCTGGTGTCGAACGGCATCCGGATAATGGCATCGAGGAATGGCACGAACGCCGGAGAATCGACCATGATCTCGTGTGAGACGATGTCGTTCTCGGTGATCATCCCGACCAGTTGACCGTCCTCATCAACGACTGGCAGACCGCTGATATCGTGGTCGGTCATAATCCGGGCCACAACCGGAATCGTGACATGGGTTACTGTCGCGAGGACTTCAGTTGTCATGATACTGGTGACCGGTTGTTCTGCAGCCAAACGTCTTCCTGCTTTCCAGGTTATCTACCAGATTGTTCCGTCGAGGTCGTCCAGCACCGAGCCGATGCCGGCAAGAAGATCGCGGGCGAGGACACTCCGGCTGGACTTTCCGTGCCGGGCTTGCCGGCCGGAGTCTCCACCAATCCAGATTGCGGCGCATGCTGCCTCGAACGGCTCCATACCCTGCGCCAGCAAACCGCCGATCAGTCCGGCAAGGACATCACCGGTTCCGGGCGTGGCCAGTTCCGGGGTTGCACGCGGGGCAAGTGCCAGCGCTCCGTCCGGCCCGGCAACTACGGTATAGCCACCCTTGAGGACCACAACCTGCCCGGATTCCTGCGCTGCTCGTAGCGCCGTGCCGATACGGTCAGCTTTCACTTCGTCGACAGTGATGTCGAGGAGTCTGGCCATCTCGCCGGCATGAGGGGTCAGGATTGCCGTAGTGTTGGCAAGGTAGGACCAGCGGTCTTCCTTACCTGCGAGCCAGTTCAGCGCGTCGGCATCAAGCACCAGCGGAACTGATGTCAGCGCCGGAGAACTATCTGGCGTCTCTTCATTTCCGGCGGAGTCGATTGCCCCGAATCCGATGGAAGCTGTCTTGCGGGCGGTTGCCTGGCCAAACAGGTTGTCGAGTAGCGCAGTTGCTGCTTCATCCTGTCCCAGACCCGGTCCGATGACCATGGCCGTGTAGCGGGCGTTCTCGCCACTGATCGCTTCGGTGATGGCGTCAGTCGAGCGGCGGGCGTCGCTGTCGCTCAGCGGCAGGAAGACCAACTCGGGAACCTGGACGGCAATGGTGGAGATGATCATCCTGGGAACTGCTGCGCAAACAAGGCCGGTGCCGACCAGGAGTCCTGCTTCGGCGGCCAACCGTGGCGCTCCGAAGTATGCCGGCGCACCGCCAACAACCAGCAATCCGCCGTAGTCATGCTTTCCAGCAGTCGCAAACCGAGTTGGCAGCGATCGGGCAACGTTTGCCGGGTCGATTAGTTGGGCGATGGATTCCGACGCTTCAAATTCAAGTCCAATGTCAACCAGCACGACCTCGCCGGCGAGGGTTGCTGCCGGCTCGGACAAGAGACCGACCTTGAGCGCGCCGATTGCCAGGGTTGCGTCGGCCCGGAGCGTTTGCTCACTGGCAGCACCGGTCTCACCGTCGACTCCTGAAGGAACGTCGACTGCAATAACGACAGCGCCAGTGGCTTCGCGGAGTGCTGCCACTTCGGTAATCGCAACTACGGCTGCCGGTGAAAGGTCGGCTCTGCCACCCAGTCCATAAATGCCATCGAGGA
>CAZRNC010000129.1:0-7496 GCA_964601285.1 uncultured Thermomicrobiales bacterium
CTCTGGCATGGTGTTGACATCCACCTCGGAGACGTCAAAGGTGATGAATCCAACCTGCCGCTCCAACACTCCCGGGTACACCAGCTCGTCAGGAGCATCCCGAACCGGCGGCCAGGGAAACCAGTTGCCCGGTGTCGTTGGCGCATCCGGCCAGTCGTTGACATCGCCCGATGTTCCGAACGATCCACCATCTGCAACCAGCGTTTGCGTTGGCCCGATGCTCACACCCGGCGGCCCGTCGTTGTATCCCGGTGGTGGCCAGACGGCCGGCGACGATGTGTCACCTTCTGACCGGAAGATCACAGAGCCGCTATAGGCAGCATTGTCCATCGGGATGAGCGTGATTCGTCTACCTTCCATCGCCCAACCTCACCGTCAAATCTCCACGTAGGAAGGTTGCCGTATCCCCGGTGACGAGCATCTGCATCTCCCGGAGCGGCCCGTAGCCACGCAGTCGGCCCTCGATCCAGACCGACACATAGCGTGCCTGCCCGGAGCCGGTTGCGGTCACCCCAACGATCGTCATGTTGCGTATGTAGCTGTCTCCCTCCGACCATGCGGCGGCTGGCACTGGCCTGCTGCTGGCAATCTCACTGCCACCGTGCGGACCTGGAACGCCGGTATGCACCCGCACAACCAGTCCCGGTTCGATCATCCTGCGCACAATGCCCATTACCGAATCCGCTCTATCTGCTGCGATGGCCAGAGACCAGGAACGCCGGTATCAGTCACACCGAACTGCCGGCCGGACTGCTCGATCTCGATCGTCTCGCGGTGCTGATCGGCCAGTGGTGTGCGTGCCATGCTCGACACATAGCGGCCATCATCAACCAGGGTTAGTTCCCGGTAACGGCCGACCCGCTGTACCCATGAGAACCGAAGCACGTCGTCAATCTGCCAGCTCTGCCCGGTCTGGTTCTGCATGTCTGCCAGCACCGACAGTAGCGATTGTCCGCGGAACTCGTAGTTGGCGATCACTGGCGGTGCCATGACGACCGGCCCGATCGTCACCGGCGCACTGCCCAGTCCAATCAGTGCGTCCTGTATGGCGCGTTGGACGATCACGCCAGCCACGACGCCGGCAAAGCGGCGGCTGGTACTGACGTGCCGGACTCGTGCCCAACTCATCAGGTGCTGTGCCCGGAATGACATCCCGGCCGGTGTCCAGGTTGGGCTGTCTGCGATGCCGGACCATATCCCGGCCGGACTCAATGCCTGTACCAGGAATGCGCCGTATTCAGAGATCACCTCATCCGACCACGCCGCCGAATCTCTCGGCACGCTGATCGTGGCACTGCCCAACGATTGCCCGGCGGTCGCTTCCCAGGTGACGGTTGCCGGCAAGTCGAGGAGCAGTCCGTTGTGCCGGCCGATTCTCACCAGCATGTCAGTTTTCCGCTTCTACATGGTAAAATTGAGGCCTACAACAGAAAGCTCCGGCGCTGCTGTAACAGCCCGGAGCATGACACCGAAGGGGTAAGCTTCGATGCGCGTGAAGAATAGCACGTCTACGTGCGAACACTGTGGGGTGGTATTTCATCCTCATGCCTCCTCCAATCGTCGATTCTGTTCACAGTCGTGTAGTCGGTTAGCCGTTCAAGTCGATCGTTCTCCGCGTCCATGTGCCGGATGCCAATCTCTTTTCTCTCCTACGGCTAGAGACCAAACTTTCTGCACCTATGACTGTGCAATGCGGAGTCGAATCACTCCGCCGTCTGCACGCTTTTGGGACAAAGTCAACAAGTCCGATGGCTGTTGGGAATGGACGGGTTGCCAACGGGCAGGGTATGGCCGCATTTGGTGCTCCGAACGGAAAACCAAGATATCCGCACATCGGGTATCGTGGGAGCTACATTACGGCATCATCTCCGACGGATTGTCTGTGCTTCATCACTGTGACAATCGATTATGTGTTCGTCCAGATCATCTATTCCTCGGAACCCTCGTTGATAACAATCATGACCGCGATCGGAAGGGCCGAACGTCAAAAGGTGAGTCCCGTCCCGGCGCACGACTCACGGTCGAGGATGTTCGAAAGATTCGCGAACTGGCGGCGCAAGGTCATCGCCAGAATGAGATCGCAGCCCTATTTGCTGTTTCCGGCAGTCATATTTCAAAAGTGGTTACTCGCAAACGATGGCGGCATGTCTAGATCGCTAACCGTGGACGATAGCTAATCGACACTTTACTTTCGGTGGCTTCAATATTGTTTGGTCCCGGTAGTAAATCAAACATTCTCGCCCCTTGATTGGTGAGCAACTGACCTACTGTCGGTCCGATGCCGCCTGCACCGCGAATTTGAAGGTTGGCAACGTCGACTTCCAGCCCGTTGTCTGCCAGGTAGTCCCGTAGTTGCAAGCGTGCCCCGGTTGTCAGGTTGCGGATCGTCTCGTTGATCTGCATTGCCTCGATTGGTGCACTGATAACAGCCGACGGCATGCGGTTGGAGACCAGATCAACTGTTGGCGTCGACGTGATTCGCAAGCGACCCCAGTCCGCATTGCTGAACTGCCGGGATACCGGCTCCAACCCGATCGCAATCTGCACTGCGCCTGGTGTGGCGATGTTCAACCCGGACAGACTGACTGACGTGCCGGACGGCCCCGAACCGGTCACCTCACGGCTCCAGGCGGTGATCCAGTGTTCAGAATCTCTGGTGCGATACTTGACGACCGCTCTCGCTTGCCCCCGGATCGGGTCCGGCAACAGGTCGGAGGTCTCAGGATTGCTGTCGAGCGGTTCAAGGGTGACTGGATCAACCCAGGTGCTTTCGGAGACCCACGGTGGAGCCTCGTTCAGGTCATCTCCTTCGCCCGTAAATGCCTCTAGCTTCGCTTCGACTAACGGGATTTCAACAGCTTCTTCGTCAAACCATATGTAGAACCATCCCGGCGGCCCTGTGCTGATTGAGGCATTGGTGAAAATGTTCTGGATGAAATGCACCACCCAGCTTGACGGCAACGGGAAGTAACTAGTGTGGGAACCGGAAGTGACAACTCGCCGAAGTCTATAAGTCTCTGCCCCAAAAACAATGTCGAGACTGTACATCTGCTCAACCTCCCACGGGAATCCTGGACCGTACATCTCTCCGGTCATTTCCCACTGTTTGATGATGATTCGCTGTACCCGCCTTCCGGCGTTCGGTCCGGTAGCAGCTGTCGCCGCCTCCTGAATGCTCGGCTGATACCCGGCTTCGATCGTCAGGTTGAGATTCCGAATCCGCTCCGCCTCGCTGCCGGTCACGATCACATAGCTGTCAACATCGTCTGCCAGCCCCGGACGGTCACGGGCAACGTCGCTTTCAACCAGCACAATGTCATGGCCATCCAGACCGTAGACGTACGGACGGCGACTCTCGTGCCGGTGGGTGATGCTCGGATGCCACGCAAGCGACGGTGCCAATGGGTTGCTAATGGCCGCGTCGGTGTCCGCTTCAACGGTTCCTGCCGAAAGCACTGAATTGAGCGTGAGACCTGCCGGGTTCATCCGGCCAGCTGTCACCTGATTGTTAATCGCCGCTCCCTGGTAGATGTCCACGAACGTCCGATCCGGCGGCGGTGGACAGTCAACCCGGAAGTACAACCGGCCACTGTCCAGCCGGAACGGTATCTGCAAGCCGTTGGCGTAGATCACGTACTGATGATCTTCGAGTCCGTCTTCCGCCGGCATAACGCTCACCATGTAGGCACTCACCCCGTTGCCGGTGCGGTCGGTATAGGTGATTCTCTGCCGGATCACGACATCGCCACCGGTCACGTTGATGACTGGCAGTGCCGGAACGTTGCCAGTAACGGTCACCGGATCGGTGAAGCTGTCGACAACCACCGGCGCCTGTGCTTCCCAGATGCCGGTTGGCATCTCCACACTGATCTCGTAGACCACACCTTCCGCGCCACGAACATCCTGAATCGATCGGACATAGATTTCAGTCGTGTAGACCGTACTGCCACGAGTGCCACGCAACGTCCGTTTGCCCAGCGGTGGATAGAACGTCCGCATTACCAGCTCGTTGAACTGGTCAGGAGTGCCGGCATATTCGGCAGCTGCCCAGCAGCGGTACACGGTTGTCCGGCTGGTTTGGGTGTAGCTGTCAACAGCCGGAGACAGCCCCGCCCGGTTGCGCGTCGATGTGTTGATCTGAAGCGCACCTCGACTGCCGCCGCCGTGCCGAAACACGATACCCTCAGCGCCGTTCAGCATTTGGCTGTCAATGTGTGTGAACTGCATCTTGCGCCCTTTCTCGGGCATGAAAAAGGAGCGGTGGTTAACCGCTCCTTGGACTACTTAAACTGAATGGCTAACCTACAGGGTTTCGTCCTTATAGACGATCCATGAATCTCTATCGGCAACCACGGCGTTATGTAGATACTGAATCTGAGCTTCAAGGCGCGCTTCTTCGGCAGGGTCTGTCGGGAACGAGCCTGCGGGTCCATATGATGACAAGTAAACTCCGCCTTCTCCGTCTTCCCTGAAGTTAAACTCGACCGCGGCTCTGGGATAAACACGGCTGACAGCAGACGAAACCAGATTGCTCAACTTTATTGTGCTTCTCTGCCAATGTACGTCTTTGATTGTGCGACCTTCCGGCAACAGATCATCTGTGATGTGATAGTTAGGATCATTCGCCATTCTTACTCCTGCCTCATTCACCATCTTTGCCGCAGTGCAGGCAGGATAAAGGTTTCCACTAGGATGGTCAAGCAGGCTATATCTCGGACAAAATCCGTGTTTTCAATGCGTCGTATTCGTCAGAGCCAATCAAACCTTGGTCCAGCATCGCCTTTGCCTTTGCCAACCGTTCGACAGGATCGTTGGCTTGAACCGGTGCTGAGATCGCTGCTGGAGAATGACCTCCACCGTTCATATACTCCCCGGCTGGAATCGGAACTGGCACAGGGAATGGCTGCTGTGTCGGCACATTCACTGTTACACCGCCAGCCTTCGCCCGATCCTCTTCCATCATCCGGATACGACGCCTCTCGCGCCATTCCCGTTCGTATTGCTGAGCTATTGAGTAGAGGCGTTGGGCTGTATCCCGGGTCATACTGTCGACGGTTTCCCAGCGTTGCTGAATAGTCTGGATCGTCAGTGTTGCGAGCAACGTCCCTTGTTTCAGGTGAATGTCTCGAATGTCCTGCCAGTGCAAGTCAACAAACGCATACCCACCTATCGTCTTCGGCCGGAAGATGATTATCCGATTCGTGGTTGCAACAACGGCATCCTTCTTGACCTTCAGAGCCTTTGGATCCTGGGTTGCTATGTAGAGCATTTCCTCATCGTCGGTTAGCAGTGGCATAACCCGGTTGACAACTTCGTGAATCCACGGAGTCTGTTCCTGTGCCGGTAGATACCGGATTGGCAGCGACACAACCTGAGCTGGTTGTTGAACGCTGCCGCGCGCCTGAGCCTGCACCAACAGCGTCTCATATGGAGTACCGGTTGCAAGTGATTGCTGTTGGAGATACTCCGCAACATGTGTCCTGGGCTTCTTGCAGCCGGGGCAGAATTCGGCGAGCTCTGGGACAACTGACTGACAATCCGGACACCTGATGGGCTCGGTCATGCTTCAAACCATTCTCTGTGAATGCTATCGCTTACTCCTTCCAGTTTGTCACTGCCCTATCTGCCGAAGTATGGGAGATTGGTAGCGTTCCGGCGCTCTTAGTAGACGCCATCAGTGTAAGAATTCAGTTCCTCTATCAGGATGTCGCGGAATTCGTGCCGGCCAACCATCAGCCGAAGATTCAGATTGAGCGCACCTGGTTGACCTGTTGCGCTCTGTTGGCTCTTTACCAAATCGCCCAGCACACCGGCCAAAGATCCACCGCCGCCGGATGCGGCCGGCAATGACATTGCACTGCTCATACGTGGCACTGACACCGAGAGGTCTCCGGTAATCATTCCGGCCATCTCTCGCAGCTTCTCCTGCAATCGAGTTTGCTCGTTATCAATACCAACCACTAGCCCTTGCACGATACTCTCGCCGATGGGGAACAGCTTACGGGCAGGAGAGCCACCATCAAGCCGGTCATAGATGAAGTCCGGCACGTGCTCTTCGATCCAGCCGCCGATTCTATCTTTGAACCAGCCACCAAGACCCTTGATGCCCTCCCAGATGCCTTCAACAATCGACTCACCGATCGACTTCACCGAATCCTTTACATCTGACAGACTGTCCGTTACCCAGTCCTTCAGCAGCGTAAGCAAGTCGCCGAGCTTCTCCCGTAGGTATGGGATCACCTCATCCTTGACAAAATTCAGGAACGCGCCGGCCCATGTCAGGAGGGCCGTTTTGATCTCTGGAAGCGCCGTGTCTTTGATCCATCCCAACAGTGCAGTGCTCAACTCAGTGAGCTTGCCAGCCAGATAAGGGATCACTTCGTCCTTCACGAAGCTCAGGAACGCGCCGGCCCATTCAATCAACTGGTCCCGGATGCCCGGCAGTGCCGTGTCTTTCATCCAGGCAAACAGCGTCGTGGTGATCGCTCCAGCCTTCTCGACGATATACGGAACAACTTCGTCCGCCATCCAGTTAAGGAAGGCATCTGCCCACTCGCCGAGTTTTTCGATAATGGCAGGCAGTGCTGTTTCGATGATCCAGCCGCCGATAGTAGACAACAGCGACCACAACTCGTCAGTGATAAACGGGATTACCTCATCCCCGATCCATCCGAGGAATGAACCAGCCCACCCTTTCAGGTTCGAGACAAATTCCGGGATCACCTCTTCGATGAATGTAACGATCCGGCGACCGATAGACTCAAGTCCCGGGAGGATGTTCGGCGCAACTTCGGATTCGATCCATCCCAGGAACGCGCTACCCCACTCCTTGATCTTGAGTACCAGAGCAGGTAGTCCGTCATTGATGATCCACGAACCAACCTGGACCAAGAGACGTCCAAGTGCTGCCAGTACAACTGGAATCTGCGGCCCGAGCCAGTCAACGAACGCGCTACCCCACTCCTTGAGCTTGGCCCATATCACTGGCACTGCATCTGTTATGAACTTCTGGATCGCGACGATACCCAACCGTACGACGTCCCGGATCAGGTTCCATGTAGTGAGCAGATACTCTTTGGCGTTACCCCATGCTCGTTGCCAGTCTCCACCGATCAGGGACAGGACAATAGCGATCACCCGCGAAGCCTGCCCAATGGCATCAGTCACCACCCGAGCAATGCCGTTCCAAATCGGCTCTACGATGTCGAGCAACGGTTGCCAGTCTCGGTCGAACTGTTCACGAACCCAAGCGATCAGTCGCCCGATGTTCTCCAGCGCCGGACCGATGGCAGGTTCGATCCGTGCCCAAGCCTCCACAAACGCCGGCAGGATGTCGTCTTTGACGCGAATTAGAACAGGAATCAGATAGTCTGTAATAAAGGTCGTGAATCCGGCAATGATCGGCTGTGCGCGTTCCCTTAGACCGCTAACGATGGCATTGCCATCGATCTCACGGCCTTCGAGCGCTTCCTGGAGACGAGCACCAATCTGCCCAC
>CAZRNC010000130.1:0-7455 GCA_964601285.1 uncultured Thermomicrobiales bacterium
ACAGCTTGAGAGTCCGATTCTGGACGTCAGGAACGTCTCGAAGGTTTTCTCTTCTAACAATGAAGCCGAAGCCCTCCGGATGATTCAGGATGGCCGGGATAAAGCCGATATACGTGCGGAACTGGACGCCGTGGTTGGCGTCCGCGATGTTTCATTCTCCGTGAACCGCGGGGAATTTTTTGTGATCATGGGGCTATCCGGCAGCGGAAAGTCGACCCTGATCCGATGTCTCATCCGGTTGATCGAACCATCCAGTGGTGAGGTCCTGATCGATGGCAGCGACATCGTCTCGATGAACCAGAACGAACTGCGCGAGGTGCGCCGCACCAAGACGGCAATGGTATTCCAGCACTATGGCCTGTTGCCCCACATGACCGTGCTTCAGAACGCCGAATATGGTCTGAAGACACGGGGCATTTCCGCCGAGGAACGCCGGACCCGAGCTATGAACGCGATCGAACGGGTTGGCCTTTCCGGTTGGGAAAGCCAACGCCCGAGTGCGCTTAGTGGTGGTATGCAGCAGCGCGTCGGCATCGCTCGTGCATTGGCACATGACCCGGAGATTCTGCTGATGGACGAACCATTCAGCGGTCTGGATCCGTTGATACGTCGTGAAATGCAGAACGAGTTCGCAACGTTGCGCGCCGAGGTCCAGATGACAACCATCTTTGTCACCCATGATCTGGAAGAGGCGCTGAAACTGGGAGACCGCATCGCCATCATGCGCGATGGCGAAATCATCCAGGTTGCGACGCCTGCCGATCTGGTGACAAACCCGGCCGACGACTACGTCGCCCAGTTCGTTCTTGGCGCGTCATCCAGCCGGTATTTGACAGCCGAGACGATCATGTCCACCGACACTGCTGTCGTCCATTCATACGACACTGCCGGTGAGGCAATTGCCGCACTCCAGGAGCAGGACGCCTCGCTTGGCTATCTGCTAGACAGGGACGGAACCCTGCGAGGACGCGTGCCGATGACGCGCCTGGTAGAGATCGGATCGAACGGAACACCGCCGAAGTGGTCGGACATTCTGCTCGACACCACGTCGATCGCGGAATCAACGCCGGTCGACGAGATTCTGCCAACCGCCGTCCAAAGCGTCTATCCGGTCCCGGTGGTCAACGACGACGGCCACCTGGTCGGCGAAATTAGTCAATCCGCCCTGCTCCAGGTACTCGCAGCAGATCTCGAAAACGCGGAGAACAGCGAGCCTGGAGACGAACAAGCTGACGGTTAGGAACTCCTTATGTTTACTGAATTTCCGGAAGGCGCCACAATCCCGTTAGGTGATTGGGTTGATAGATTCGTCCGCTGGCTGCTCTCCACATTCACCGGGGTGTTCGACGGCATGGCGGCGGTCATGCGCTGGATGGTGCTGAATCTTGAGAGTTTTCTTCTTGCGATTCCCTGGCCGCTCTTCTTGCTGGCTGTTGGCATCGGAGCCTGGTTCAGCACCCGCAGCAAGCTGACCACTGTAGTATTGGTGGCGCTCACATTCATGATCGGCACCTTCAACCTGTGGAACCTGACGATGATCACACTAGCGATCATTATCACCGCGGCTCTGATTTCACTCGTCATTGGGCTGCCGCTTGGCATCATCATCGCCCGTAGCCCGACAGTTGAAACGTTTGCCAAGCCGCTGCTCGATGCGATGCAAACGATGCCGGCCTTCGTCTATCTCATCCCGGCAGTGATGTTCTTCGGGCTTGGCGTTGTACCAGCAGTGTTTGCGTCAGTGATCTACGCCGTTCCTCCCCTCATCCGGCTAACCGAGCTGGGTATTCGTGGTGTATCTGAACCGGCAATCGAGGCGGCCCAGGCATATGGTGCAAGCCCGATGCAGATTCTGAAGGATGTCCAGTTACCACTGGCGTTGCCGGGCATTATGGCCGGCCTGAACCAGATGACAATGATGGCCCTTGCGATGGTCGTAATCTCCTCGATGATCGGTGCCCGTGGCGTTGGCCAGGAAGTGCTGATTGCGATCGGGCGGACCGATATCGGCCGCGGCGCAGAAGCAGGTCTGTCCATTGTTGCGCTGGCAATCGTCATCGACCGGATCACCCAGGGGTTCGCAAGACGCTACGAAGAGTCGATCTCCTGACGTGCTGTCGAGGTGCGTTCGTACGAACTGATTGTGACCGCCGGTCAAACTATTGACCGGCGGCGTTATTGCGTTTACCCTAATCCAGTCAGGCTCCGGAGCGATTGTAGGTGCACTCGGCAACTGGTTGTGGCCGGGCCCGCGGACTTGTGTGAAGATCGGGCGCAGCCCGGTCCGGGTTTGGGGAAGTTGGAGATCGGGGGCAAGGATGTACACAGATCGTGTTGGAGTCGGGCCACGTGCGCTTGCCGTAATCCTAGACGGGTTGATACTGCTCCCACTATCGTGTTGTGCGTTAGTGCTGCTATCTGTAATTGATGCAACCAACACAGACCCAGTTGGACTGCTCATCAACCTTGTCACGTCCGTTGCGGGTTTTGCCTACTACATTGTCCTGGAGGCAAGATCGGGACAAACCCTCGGAAAACGCATACTCAAGATCAAGGTCGTCAAGGAAGACAATTCCCCAATCACAATGAGTGATTCAGCTGTCCGAAATCTGCTACGCATTGTAGATATCCTGCCGCTGCTTGCACCGTATTTGCTTGGTGCTGTACTTATCTGGACCAACCCTGCCAAGCAGCGTCTCGGCGATAAAGTTGCCAAAACCATCGTTGTCAGGGTCGATCCGATTGGACAACAAGCCCAGGTTGAAGAGCCACCTCTGCCACGCTTTTAAGAACAATTTGCCTATATGCTCACTTTCTGGCTTAATGAGTGCTGAGTGAACCTCGTTTAGAAGCAGTTTGGAATTTGAGTGCCTACTGAACGTGTTGGAGTGGGTCTCCGCGCCGTTGCAATGATCATAGATTATGTCTTGTGGCTAGTTCTTTTTACTTGTGTTTACTGTATGTACGCTGGAGTCTTCAGTTCATCGGCCAGTGTTGAGTCGAATCCGGGGCTTGACGGCTTGTTTGTTGTGGGCTATTTGCTGCTATATCTTGGGAGCTTCGTCGCGTGGGTTGCCTACTTCACGATTATGGAAGGTACAATTGGGGCTACCCTTGGCAAGCTGGCTCTAGGGCTGCGGGTGGTTAAAGTCGATGGCTCGCCGATGAATGTAAAGGCAGCCCTGATTAGAACGCTCTTGCATATTGTTGATGCATTTCCGTATTTTCTCCCGTTCCTTGTAGGGGCAATATTCATTTGGCGAGATGCCTCGAAACAGCGACTAGGAGACATCGTCGCAGGGACGACTGTGGTTCAGCGAAATCGATTAGACCAGACTCCGGAGCCACCGCTGCCACGCTTCTAGGCACTCCGTTCAGCTAACCAACACGCCCGACTCCTTTCCGGAGTCGGGCGCTTTTTGTTGCATTTGCTGGATGAACACCATAAGCCAGGCGCGCACGCGTATTTGCCCCGCATCTCGCCGAAAGTGGCATACACACCGCACAGAACCAACCCAATCCGATATGTAGCCGTGCGCTAACTTCCCTCATCTTGCGTGCAAGGGATCTTCCGCGACTGTTGACGCCGTGCAACTTTGCCGCTATTCTGCCTGTACGTCTTATCGGAAATTCGTCATTCGCTGGAGGAGGTCCTGCCCAGGCCAGTTTTGCTATCTGTTGCATTCCAGAATGAGGGGGTCAACCTAATGAATGGACCGACGGCTCAAGAGCTCCACGAACGGGTGTATGCCAATTGGGAGCGCTTTTACCAGGAGGGCCGAATCGACCGGAGAACCCTTATCAGAGCAGCTATGGTTTGGGTTGGCGGTGCAGCCACATTGGGCGCACTTGCAGCTTGTGGCGACGAAGATGAAGATGAACCAGGCTCCGGAACCGCCGCGACTGCAACGTCCGGCGAGTCCGAACCAACCGACGCCCCCGACGACGAGGATGAAGCAACCGAAGAAGACGACGACGACGAAAGCCCCGACACCGGTGCCACCGGCGACACACTACGCGTTATCTTCAGCGAGTCGGACCTCCCGACGATGGACCCGCACATGCACAACCTGCGAACCGGGATCATCGCCTTCTACCACACCCATGACAATCTCGGCGTTCGCAATGCAGAGACTAACCTGATCGAGCCATGGCTCGCCGAAAGCTGGGAAAATATTGAGCCAACCACATGGGAGATCAAACTCCGGGAAGGTATCACGTTCCACAACGGCGATCCATTTACTGGTGAAACGGTCAAGTGGAACTGGGACCGGATCACCGATCCCGAACAGGCAAGCCAGCAGCTCGGTAACCATGCAGCAATTGCCGGCGTCGATCTGATCGACGAATACACCGTCCACGTTCATACCACCGAGCCATACCCGATCTTCGTCGAGCGCCTCCAGAACTTCCAGATGATCCCGGAGAAGCTGGCGCAGGAAGAGGGCGACGCCTATCTCGCAGAAAATCCGGTTGGCACCGGACCGTACAAGTTCGTCGAATGGCGCAAGGGGCAAGAGATCATCCTGGAGCGCAACGACGACTACTGGCATCCGGATATCAACCCGCCCTACCAGCACCTGATTCTGCGAATCGTGCCGGGCGTACCGACCCAGCTGGCCGAGCTATTGGCCGGCACAGCCGATATCGTCCGGGTGGTTCCGTTTGACCAGATGACCGCGGTCAACAACTCCGATGTCGCCACAACCAAGACCCAGGCGATCCTCCGGGTGGGCTTCACCCGGCTGGATGCCATGGCACGCACCGGGCCGAACCCGTTCGAGGATGTGCGAGTTCGTCACGCTGCCAACCATGCCTGCGATATTCAGGGCTATATTGATGCGCTGCAGCCCGGTGGCGACCGGACACCTGCACTTCTGAACCCTCGACACTTCGGCTTTGATGAATCGATCGAACCGCACGAATACGATCCGGACCTTGCGCGCCAGCTTCTCGAAGAAGCCGGTTATCCGGACGGCATTGATGTCACCTGGGTTCGTGGGCCATCATCCATGCCGAACCAGGACCAGGTTGACCAGGCGATGCAGCGTGACCTGGAAGCGGTTGGCATCCGTGTCACCTTTGAAACGCTGAGTGATGGTCTTGTCTTCACGACCCGGCACAACGAAGGCCAGGCCGGACCGATGCACAGCTATAACTGGGGCTCATACTCGGTGTTCGATGCAGATGGCATCTTCTGGGACATGCTCCACAGCAGCTCCATCTTCACCTACTACAACAACGATGAGCTGGATGCACTACTTGAGGATGGCCGCGGCTCGCTCGACCCGGATGAGCGAATGGAGATCTACGCACAGGCACAACGCATCGTGCGCGACGAGGCGCCGATGATCTTCATGTGGGGATTCCACGCAGTCTGGGGTGTCAACAACAACGTCGACTGGTCACCACGGGCCGATGAAATCGACATGTACTTCACCGCAAAACCCGCTTGATAGCGAGTTGACCGAGTCTCCGCACGACCTGGGGCAGGTCGTGCGGAGACTCTCTGGTGATCATCAGCAGTGTGGAGGCCCTTCGCCATGGGCACGTATATTGTTAACCGCGTTATCCAGATGGTCATTGCCGTGTTCGGCATTTCGGTCATCGTGTTTATCATCACCAACATGCTTGGCGATCCCGTCGACGTGCTACTCCCACCAGAAACGCCGAGAGAACAGCGGGAAATCTACCGGGAGCAGATGGGCTTCAACCGGCCATTAGCCGTTCAATATCTCGATTTCCTTGGCGATGCGGTACGAGGTAACTTTGGCAACTCGTTCCGCTCCGAACGGCCGGCGATGACCATCGTCATGGAACGCATGCCGGCAACACTGCTGCTCACCTTCTCCGGAACAGTCCTCGCCATCATTATTGCGATTCCGATGGGAATCATCTCCGCCTACAAACGCCACACTATCTGGGACAACATCTCGACGCTCTTTGTGGTTGCCGGCCAGGCGATGCCGATCTTCTGGCTCGGCCTGATGCTGATCATCGTCTTCGGAGTCAACCTGAAATGGCTTCCTCCCTCCGGCTACGGTGAATTTGGCATCGACAGGATCAAACACATGGTCCTGCCGACGATCGTCCTCGGAGTCTTCCTTGCGCCAGTGACTGAACGGCTCGTTCGCTCCGGTATTCTCGATGCACTCACCCAGGATTATGTCCGCACAGCACGGGCCAAAGGTCTCCGTGAGCGAGTCGTCCTCACCCGCCACGCTCTGCGCAACACGATGATCCCCGTCACGACAGTTCTCGGACTCCAGTTTGGCCAACTGCTTGGCGGCGCGGTCATCACCGAGACGGTCTTCGCCTGGCCAGGCGTCGGACTTCTGGCAATCGAATCGATTCGCAATGCAGACTTCCCGGTTACCCAGGCCGCGGTTGTTGTGCTGGCAATTGTGATTTCACTGGTCAATCTGGGTGTTGACCTGGTGGTTGGTGTGCTGGATCCGCGGATCAAACGCTGACGGCACGTCCACCAACCGGCAGTAAACAGCAATCATGGAGGAAGCATGGCCACCGCCAATCCGACAACGCCCGACGCGGCACGAAACCTGAGCGAACGCCAGGTTCGCAAACGAACGATGCGCTCCTACATGCGGGCAGCATGGCGGTTGCGGATGTCGGTGATCGGTGGGGTCATCTTGCTATTCCTGATCTTCATCGCCATCGCCGCGCCAATCCTGACGCCGTTTACGCCAACCGAAGGGTCGATCACCAACCGGCTGCAACCGCCGGTCTTCCAGGGTGGCACCTGGACCCACCCGCTGGGAACCGACGGTATCGGCAGAGACTATCTGACCCGGTTGATTTATGGGGCCAGGGTTGCATTGGCGGTCGGACTGCTCGCAACGATCGTGGCAGGGTTTGTCGGGGTGGTGTTCGGTGTCATCGCCGGCTACTTTGGCGGTATCGCCGACGGCATCATCTCGACGTTGGTCAACATTATGATGACCTTCCCCTTTATTCTGCTTGCACTTGCCGTGATTTCCGTGCTGGGACCGAGTTTTATCAACGTCGTCCTTGTGCTCGGCATCGGATCGTGGCCGATCTATACCCGTGTCATCAAGTTCGAGGTTGAACGCATCAAGTCGCTGGAGTATATCCATGCCGGCAAGGTGGTCGGCGTCGGCAACTACCGGCTGATTGGCCGGCACATCATGCCGAATCTGATGAATGCGATCATCGTCATCGGCACAGTCCAGGTTGCCCGGCTGATCATCGCCGAGGCATTCCTGAGCTTCCTCGGGCTTGGCGTGCAACCCCCTACTCCAAGCTGGGGCTACATGTTGCAGGAATCCCAATCGTTCATGTTCGCCTGGAGTGACATCTGGCTGCCGACCCTGCCTGGGTTGGCCATCTTCGTCACGGCACTGTCAATCAACTTCGTCGGCGACGGCCTCCGCGACCTGATGGACCCCCACCAGCGGGCGTCGCTGTAGGCGGCGA
>CAZRNC010000131.1:0-7448 GCA_964601285.1 uncultured Thermomicrobiales bacterium
CCCATCTCGAATACAGCAACCCTTCAATCTGGTACGAGGCGATGCTCGAAGCGCCAGGCTTTGAAGTTGCAGGGATGACGCTCCCCGGCATCGCCGGCATTGGAGCGGGACGTAACCTGCATGTTGCCTGGGGCGAAACGGCCGGCATGATCGTCCAGAGTTTCCTCTATCGCGAAGAATTGGATGAATCAGGCACGAAGGTTCGTGATGGGGATCACTGGGTTGATCTCGTAGTCGACCGGCAGACGATTGGTGTCAAAGGTGGCGATGACGAGACGTTGCTGATCCGGCGGACACCGCGAGGCCCGCTGATTTCGGACCTGGAGACAGACCTGGCTGACGGACCAGTGAGCCTGCACTGGACCGGGATGGAACCGACCTCCGAGCCGGACCTGCTGTTGGCACTAAACACTGCTACGTCAGTGCATGATGTTGCTGCTGCGCGCCGGCATTCGAGCGTACCTTGCTACAACGCCAGTGCTGCCGATGCCGATGGCAACATCGCCCAGGTGGTTGTCGGAAAGATCCCGGTTCGGGAGCCACGGGCTGGCCTGCTCGATCCTTCCAGTTTTCCACCGGCTTACATCCCGGTCGATGACCGCCCGCTCGAGATCAATCCGGCCCGTGGCTGGGTGAGTGGCGCGAATACCCGCCTTGCGGGTGACGATTACCCATATCCGATGCATGGGTTCTGGGAACCTCCCCATCGGATGCGGCGCATTGCTGACGTTCTTGATTCCCGATCGAAGCACTCTCTTGCTGATATGAAGGCCCTGCAACTTGACCGTTTCTCGCTGCATGCTTCCGAGTTGTTGCCAGAACTGCTTACGCTGCTCGCCGGTCACACGCAACCATGGGTGCTTGAAGAGCTGGCTGGTTGGGATTTTCTTGCCACGCCCGAGAGCAGGGCAACAGCGCTGTTTGAGGTGTTCTACACGAAGTGGATACGCGTTTCGCTGCTCCATCATTTCGAAGACGAGGGCATCGTTGACGACCTGCTGACAAGCACCGGGGGCGCCGTTCCACGGGACTTTTGCGACATGCTGCTTCTTGGCGCATATCCTGCCTGGTTCGGCAACGATGACCGGGTGCGGCAGGAACTTGCCCGGGTTGCGATGGATTATGCCCTGGTCTGGATCGAAGGAGAGCTTGGCCCCGATTCGGAAGTGTGGGACTGGGGGAGTCTGAATACGGTCACCTTTCGGCATCCGCTGGGATTGATTGCCGGCCCGCAGCAACGACGGGTGAATGCCGGCCCGTATCCGGTCGGTGGGGATCGATCAACCGTTTGGCCGACAGCCTGGAGTAGCAACAACGAGTTCAACGTTGTTGGTGGGCCGTCGATGCGTCTGGTGATGGATCTGCGCCGGCCGGAACTCACCTGGGGCGTCAATACGCTTGGCCAGCAGGGAACACCATGGAAGCGCAACTATCGCGATCAGTTGGCCGACTTCCTTGAAGGGCGTCTGCACCGCGTTTGGCAGACTGAACCATCTGTGCGAACGTTGGTTATTGAGCCTTCCGATTTGGACGTTCGACGCGAAGAACCTTAAGACCCGGAACCCGATCAAAGTCGGAATCCGCTGTAACTAACGTGAGGTTTCGCTCCAGCGCGGTCGCAGCGATAAGAGTGTCAACGTCTCCGATAAGTCCGACGTCTTTCATGTTTCGCAAGGTACGGCGAATGTCGGCGTACCGCTCCATGATCGCTCGATCAAGTTGATACATGCCAATGGCGTCGGTAAGCGCGATTAGGCGCGCACGTTGGTCGGCGTAGTCAGGGAAACTCTTGAGGTACTCAACTACCTCTCCGTAAACGAGGATACAGGTTGTGGCCGCTTGTACATCGAACCACGGGGTGAGCAATCGCACAATTGGTGGACGTTCTTTGATGAATGCAGCGATCAGCGTAGTATCGAGTAGGTATCGGCTCACAGTTCGATGATGTCCGATGGTTCGACTTCATGCTTGATGCTCTCGAAGTAGTCGCCAACTTCATCCCAGTGCAAATCACTGAATGCATCGGCAAGCTTGAGTGCTGATTCGATATCTTCGTCGGAAGTGTTGCCTTTCAGTGCACCTTCGAAACGAAAATAGACCCAGGTCCGACTTCCATGCTCGTCGATCGCAGGCACAGCGACTGCCGGCTGACCGTCTATCTCAACAACGTGGGGATGTTGAATGTCCAATTCTTCAATGCTCATGTTCACTCCTCGCCTCAATGATATCAACCACCTGCTGCTAGTCGATGATGCTTGACGGACGCAACTCACGACCGCGGTTGACGAGCGGTTCGGCGGAACCGGGGGCGTTGGGGGCGTAATTGGGATGGTACAGGTGGCATTTGACAAAGTGTTCATTGCCGACGTTCAGGAGTTCAGGTTCGATCGTGCTGCATTCGTCGAAACGGTACGGACAACGGGTGTGGAACCGGCAGCCGCTGGGCGGGTTGATCGGGCTGGGGACATCTCCTTCGAGGATGATCCGTTTGGACACGGTCACACCGGTTGGGTCGATCGTTGGCACGGCCGAAAGAAGGGCACGGGTGTACGGATGCAGTGGGTCCTCGTAAAGGTCTTCGTTTCCGGCCATCTCCATGATCTGGCCGAGATACATGACGGCTACCCGATCTGAAACGGACCGCACGACCGAGAGATCGTGGGCGATAAAGACGTATGAGAGTCCCAGCTCCTGCTGGAGATCCTGCATCAGGTTGACGATCTGGGCCTGGATTGAGACATCCAGCGCCGAGACTGGCTCATCAGCGATGATGAAATCCGGATTGGCGGAGATTGCCCGGGCGATGCCGATGCGTTGACGCTGGCCGCCAGAGAATTCATGCGGATAGCGGCCGGCGTGGTCCGGGTTCAGTCCGACGCGGGTCAGGATGTCGGCCACCTTGTCGTTCGTCGCGGAACCTTCGGCCAGCCCGTGGATTTTCAGTGGTTGTGCGATGATCGAGCCGACGGTGCGTCGCGGGTTCAGGGACGAGAACGGGTCCTGGAAGATGATCTGCATGCGCTTTCGCATCTCCCGGAGTTGTTTCTTGTTCAGCGTCGTCAGGTCAGTTCCGCGGAATGAGACGGTGCCACTGGTTGGGTCGATCAATCGCAGAATCGTCCTGCCGGCAGTGCTCTTGCCACAGCCGGACTCACCGACCAGGCCAAGCGTCTCACCTTCCCGTAGCTGGAAGCTGATACCGTCCACTGCCTTGACCTGCCCAACCGTGCGCTGAAGGATGCCTTTAGTGATCGGAAAGTGCTTCGTCAGATCCTTTACGTCGAGGATGACTGGCGGGTCTTCACGTTGGGTAACGTGCGATGCCTCGCGGACAGCTTCAACTCGTGCGCTTGCTCCGGGTTGGTCCTGCTCGTAGAGCCAGCAGCGGACCGATTGACCATCTGGCAGGTTGAACAGTGGCGGTTCCTCGACCATGCAGCGGTCGAACGCGTAAGGACAGCGTTGCTGGAACTTGCAGCCAGCAGGCAGCCGGGCAAGGTTTGGCGGCGACCCGTGGATTGGAATCAACCGGATGCCTTGCTTCTCCTCGATACGAGGCAGGCAGTCGAAGAGCCCCCAGGTATAGGGGTGCTTCGGGCTGGTGAAGAGCGTCCGTTTGGATGCCCGCTCGACGATCCGGCCGGCATACATGACGTTCACCCAATCGCACATCTCGTTGACGACGGCGAGATCATGCGTGATGAAGATCATCGAGGATTGCTGTTCGGCCTGGATCGTTCGCATCAGATCCAGAATCTGTGCCTGAATCGAGACATCGAGTGCGGTGGTTGGTTCATCGGCGATCAGCAGTTTCGGGTGACAGGAGAGCGCCATGGCGATCATCGCCCGTTGTCGCATACCTCCCGAAAGCTGATGTGGGTAGGACTTGATCCGGTCTGCTGGCGATGGAACCCCGACCTGCGTCAGCAACCGGATGGCTTCGCTTTCGGCTTCGCGTTTCGACATGCCGCGATGTTCGATAAGCGGTTCCATCAACTGGTTGCCAATGGAGTAGACCGGGTTGAGTGCGGTAAGCGGCTCCTGGAAGATCATCGCAATGTCGTTGCCACGAATACTGCGAATCTCGGTCTCGCTCATCTGGAGAACGTCGTCGCCGTCGAAGAGCACTTTGCCTCCGACGATTCTGCCCGGTGGAGAGTCAATCAGCCGGATAAGCGAGAGCGCGCTGACGCTCTTGCCGCTGCCGGACTCACCGACGATGCCGAGCACCTCGCCGGCCGGCAGGTCATAGGAGATGTTGTCCACCGCCCGGACGATACGGTTCTCTGAAAAAAAGAAGGTCTGCAAGTTCTCGACCCGTAACAGTGGATCTTTTCCGGTTGGTTCCGTCAAGGTGCCAGACCTTTCAAGGTGGTTAATCGATGCGCGAACGTGGATCGAGCGCGTCGCGGAGTCCATCCCCAAGGAAATTGAACGAAAGCACGGTCAGCGCGATCATCATGCCCGGGAAGACTCCCATCCACCAGGCATTGAAATCGCGCATATAGACAAACGAATCTTGCAGCATGTTGCCCCAGGATGCGCGAGGTGGCTGAATCCCGAAACCAAGGAACGAGAGTGTGGATTCTGTCAGGATTGCTGCCGGAATGCTGAGCGTCGCGGCGACGATGATTGGGCCGATTGCGTTTGGCAGCAGTTCCCGGAAGATGATTGATGGCGCGGAAGCACCGATTGCACGGGCTGCCTCAGTGTATTCCCGGGTACGCAGCACCAGGAACTCGCCTCGAACCAGCCGGGCAACGTTCATCCAGCCAATGATGGCCATCGCCATCGCGATATGGAAAATGCCGGGCCGCGTGACGGATGACAGCAATGCCATCAAAAAGAGCAGTGGCGGAAAGGCCAGCATGATGTCTGAAGCGCGCATGATCAACATGTCGACCCAGCGACCGGAATAGCCGGCGATTGCTCCGATAACTGCGCCGAAGATCAATGCCGCACCGGTGGCAACAAAGCCGACAACCAGCGAGATTCTGGAGCCGTACATGACGCGAGACATCAAGTCTCGTCCCAGATGGTCGCTGCCAAACGGGTGGGAGAGCGAGGGCGGAGCCGGCTCGCCAAAACGGGCAAGCTCCCGGTCCTGCAAGTTCGGATCATATGGCGCAATGATCGGTGCGAAGATGGCGATAAGGAAGATGATGGTCAGGATGACGGCGCTTACCACTGCCAGCTTGTGGCGCCGGAAGCGTTTCCAGAAGACCGCAAGTTGCCCCTGCGCCTCTTCCGGTGCGGCAAGCGCAGCCTCAGATGCAAGGATCGCGTCGACGTCGGCACTCATGGTGCGCTCCGGCTAGTCATAACGCACCCGCGGATCAACCAGTGCGTAGAGAATATCGGAGATTAGTGTGCCAAGCAGAATCAGCACAGAAGAGAGCAGGACAATCCCCATCATGACCGGATAGTCGCGCTGGTTGAGTGATGCTACTGCAAGTTGTCCCATACCGGGCCAGGAGAAGATGTTCTCGACCACCACCGACCCTTCTACCAGGATGACGAAGATGTAGCCCATCAACGTGATGATCGGAATCAGGGCGTTGCGCCAGGCGTGCTTGAAGATCACCTTGCGCTCGGAAAGCCCCTTGGCACGAGCGGTGCGAATGTAGTCCTGCCGGATGACCTCAAGCATGGCAGCGCGTTGATAGCGCATATATCCGGCCAGCCCGACCAGTGTGATCGATGTCACTGGCAGGATGTAGTGCGAAACGGTGTCCCAAACGCTGTTCCATAATCCGGGTTCGACATTGGCACTCTGAATGCCTCGAACGGGCAACCATCCTAACCAGACCCCGAAGGCATAGAGCAACATCAGCGCAAGCCAGAACTGGGGAATCGAGATGCCGACGAAACTAAAAAACGTCAGGCCATAGTCAGTTGGCGAGTACTGTTTGACTGCCGACAGGATCCCGAGCGGTAAGGCAATCGCAAGGGTCAGGATCAACCCAACTCCTGCCAGCTTCATGGTGTTTGGCAAACGCGACATGATGACATCGAACACAGGTTGCCGCATGCGTGTCGAGATGCCGAAGTTGCCGCGCACGGCCTCTCGCAGCCAATCTACGTATTGAATGTAGACCGGGCGGTTGAGCCCCATTTGTTCGCGGAGTGCTTCGCGGTCCTCGGTTGTGAGTTGCTGACCCGATTCACGGCCGGCCGCGATGATTGCGGTAACCGGGTCGCCGGGCGCCTGTTTCAGCAACGCAAAGCAGATGATTGACACTCCAAACAGGAGGGGAATCATCCACATCAGGCGTCGAATAATGTATGCCGTCATGGGCTGTGGTCCTTCGCCATCTCAGTCCATGGTTCAGTTGACGGAAACGCCGGGCTGCTCAACTGGGTCGAGTGCCCGGCGTTCGCCAGTGCTAGGTCTGCTTCCACCAGGTGTGTGGATGAGTCAGGACATATCGGCGGAAGTAGGGGGACTGGATCGGATCACCGTCCGGATTGAGCACTTGCCGGTTGGTCACCCAGGCGTCAACAGCGAGATAGAGCGGAACCGCCGGCAGGACTTCTGATCGCCGGGCGTCGATCTGCTGATAGATTTCGACGCGCGTATCCGGGTCGGTCTCGACTCGCCCCTGTTCGATGAGGGTGTCGATTTCGTCGTCTGCGAACCACATGTAGTTCTGTCCCGGCGGGTGATTGCTTGAATGGAGTTCGTTGAACACGTCCGGATCAAACTCGAACGGATGCGGCCACTCCTGCAGCTCCATCGCCCGTTCGCGTGGATCGCTATCCGGATCGGCCCAAAGACCTTCGAGGGTCGTGTATTCGACGACGGTCGGGATCAGGTCGACGCCGATTTCACGAAGCATCTCCTGCAAAACGACCTGGCCGTTGGCGTATTCGTCGAATCCGGAATAGGTGAGCACCGGGAAGGTGAAAGGTTCACCGTCCGGGCTGACGCGCACGCCGTCCGAACCCATGGCATAGCCGGCTTCGTCGAGCATGCGGTTCGCTTCGTCCGGGTCATAGACTGAAACTGGAACATTGTCATAGTCGTTGTAGCGGTCGAGTGGGCCGGTCTCTGCGTACTGGTTGTGCGAGACGATGCCAAGACCGCGGGTAACGGTGTCGGTCAATGACACCTTGTCGATCGCCAGCTCGATTGCCTTGCGAACCGTCAGATCCTGGAGGATCGGATGGCTGTGATTGAAGGCCAACGTGATCGATGTGAAGTAGACATAGCGTTGCAGGTCGTAATCCGGGTGGTCCATGAACGGCGCCTGGGCTTCCGGCGGCGTGAAGAACATGTCGATCTCGCCCGCTTCGAACGCTGCGCGTGCTGCGGTGGAATCGGCCATGAAGTAGTAGGTGAGCCCATCGGCCATCGGCGCACCGCGGAAGTGATCCGGAAAGGCTTCCAGACTCAGGTACTGGTCGGACACCCATTCACCGACGGTGAAGGCACCGGTTCCAATGGG
>CAZRNC010000132.1:0-7406 GCA_964601285.1 uncultured Thermomicrobiales bacterium
TCTGTCGAGATCTCTCCGCTTCGGTCGAGATGACAGTACTAGATTGGCGCGCTTCTCAAGGCCATTAGGTTTAACTTGATGCCCTTGGGAGTTACCTTTAAAGCATGGCTGTATATGTGGGTCGGTCGTCAATCACGCGACATCGACAAGATCTCGCTCGATGTACGGGCGTAACTGTGGACGAACTGCGTCGTCGGTCACCAGATCAACATTGCGTTGCAACAGGTCCTCGAGGAACTCCTTGACGTCCCAATAGCCCTTGAACGTCGGATAATCCACAAACTCCACCAGTACATCAACGTCACTATTGTCGCGGGCGTCACCCCGGGCGGTTGAACCGAACACCGCCAGCCGCTTCACGCCAAAGCGTTGACGGATCTCTGGTGCATGGTCGCGGAGCAGTTTGAGGGTGTCGTCTCTGGTCATCATTCCTGCCGCCTGTCGTTGAGTCTTTGTATCTGGATTCTACCCCGACATGTGAGCATGCTGCCCAGCGTCCGGCGGTAGGGTTAGCCCCACCTCCAATCCGGAAGGTACCCCCGTTTTGAGTTGCTCCCGATTTGCATAGGCTAGGTGCATGGTCGCGTGGTGGCGGCCGGCGGACCTCGATGACGAGGATGGTGCAGCAATGGCGCTGCCAGCCTGGTGCGGGAGCGGGATAGATTGGAACAGCCGGCCTCACGGCACCTGTCCCCTCCCTTCCACCCCATCAACCTTATTCTCCCGACAGGGAACGATCTATCCGATGAAAGGATGTTGAAACAATGGTGTTTCGTGGCAAAAACGGCGCAGGACCAGCGGTCTCGATCGATGATGATGCGATCATCCGCGCCGAAGGCGTTATCAAGAGCTACCGGACCGATACTGGCAAGCTGACCGTGCTCAAGAGCATCGATGTAGCGGTCCGCGCCGGCGAGATGGTTGGGGTGATGGGTCCGTCCGGTTGCGGCAAGACCACCTTCCTCAACAGTCTCTCCGGACTCGACAATGTCGACGAGGGCCGGATCTGGCTGGAAGGGGTCGACCTGGCGCGGATGAGCGATCGCCAGCGCACCAGTCACCGGGCATTGCGGATGGGTTTCATCTTCCAGGTCTATAACCTGCTGCCGGTGCTGAGCGCAGCCGAGAACGTTGAACTGCCCCTGCTGGTCTCCGGCGTGAAGCCTAAGGAGGCCCGCGAACGTGCGTTGCATGCGCTCGAAGAGGTCGGATTGCGTGATTGGGCAAAGCATCGCCCGGCCCAGCTCTCCGGTGGCCAGCGCCAGCGCGTCACGATTGCCCGGGCACTGGTCAATAATCCGGCCATCGTCTGGGCGGATGAGCCAACCGGGGCGCTGGATTCCAAAACGGCACACGAAATCATGGACCTGATGCGGGATCTCAACGAGCGACAGGGACTGACTTTTGTCCTTGTTACCCACGATCCCGGTGTCGGCGCTCGCTGCGACCGGGTCATCCGGATGAGCGATGGTGTCATCGTCGGCGAAACCGTGCAGGGCACGGAACATGCCCACGCCGAACTGGTTGCGTTGCTGGATTAGTCCGGATTGCCTCAACGATGTGGTTGGGGGCAACTGCCCGTCGAGGACGTAGCGGGCAAATATCAAGGGGGATAGTGTGAACGAGATTTTTGGACTGTCGATGAACGTCATCATGATCACACTGCTGATCGTGTTGTCGCTCTGCCTGTTGTCGGTCGCCTGGGTGGCGCTGCGACGACGTGTTGTTTTCAAGCTTGGCGTGCGGAACATCCCGCGCCGGCGGGCACAATCGACACTGATCATTATCGGACTGATGCTCTCGACGCTGATCATCGGTGCAGCACTCGGCACCGGAGACACGGTCGATTACTCAATGCGATCCGAGATCTACAACAGCTATGGCCAGATCGATGAGCTGGTTATTGCCAGCCACGATGTCGAGGCCGACCGCAGTCTGGCCGGTAGCACGACGATTGATGCGTCGTCGCTGGAACTGGTCGACGAGGCGGTGAGCGGCAATGCCGATGTCCAGGCGGTCATGCCGATTCTGGAAACCCGGCTGCCGGTGATGCACGACGTATCCGGACTTGCTGACCCGGAAGTGCTGGTGATGGGTATCGACCCGCAGCGAGTTGACGCCTTTGGTGGCGTCGAGTCCACATCTGGCGGTGCGATCGACTTTGCCGGCCTTGCGCCGGGCGAGGTTGTGGTGAGTGAGAAACTGGCTGGCGCACTGGATATCCAGACGGGCGACCAGTTGACGTTCTTCTACCAGAACGAGCCTGTCACCTTCACGGTGGCAGGAACCGCTGAAAACTCCTACCTGACCGGTGTTCGCCGGGAAGGAATCGAGACAACCGGGTTGGCCATGCCGCTGGAACAGCTGCAGCAGATGACTGGCCAGGCAGGACAGTATTCGGCTATCGCCATCTCGAACACCGGCGGTGTCCGCGATGGTGCCGAGCTTTCCGGGCAGGTAAGCGCTGCATTGAAGCCGGCCCTCGAAGGCTCCGGGCTGGGCGTGATCGAAATCAAGCATGAGGATCTCCAGATTGCCGAAGCGTTCGCCTCGGTCTTTACCGGACTCTTCATGGTGCTGGGCCTCTTCTCGATCGCTGCCGGGTTGCTGCTGATTGTCCTGATCTTCTCGATGCTGGCGGCCGAGCGCCGTCCGGAAATGGGCATGGCCCGGGCGGTTGGCACCCAACGCAGCCAGTTGATCCAGCAGTTTGTCGCTGAGGGCGCAGGTTACGCAATTCTGGCCGGACTG
Source organism: uncultured Thermomicrobiales bacterium (assembly GCA_964601285.1). Classification (GTDB taxonomy): domain Bacteria; phylum Chloroflexota; class Chloroflexia; order Thermomicrobiales; family CFX8; genus CAYWXR01. Next base: position 2,752 of record CAZRNC010000132.1, read on the forward strand.
GTCGGTGCCGGGCTTGGTGTCGCGGCTACCTGGGGCATCGCTGCCGGACTACAGTCGATCTTTGGCGACTTTGTCAGTGTTGAGCCGCATGTCACCCCGCGTAGCCTGGTGGTTGCTTACTGCCTCGGTGTTGTCATCACCTTCCTGACCGTCGTCGGTGCATCCTGGAAAATCAGCCGGGTGAACATCGTCGCGGCAGTACGCGATATACCGGACGTTGAAGAGACCCGCCGGACGAAGAGCGGGATCATCTGGTCCGGCCTGTTGCTGATTGCCGGCGCGCTGCTGATGGTGACCGGGCTGAACGCTGAACAGGCGTTTCAGTTCTACATGGGCATGAGCCTGATTCCGTTCGGGATTGCGCTGCTCGGCCGGTTCTTCGGTCTGCCGTCGCGGTTGCTGTTCAGCCTGGCCGGACTCTATCTACTGGTGCTCTGGCTGCTGCCGGATAGCATCGGTGAGCGGCTCTTTGGGGAGCTGTCCGGTGACCTCGAGATGTTCTTCCTGTCTGGCATCTTCATGGTGATTGGCGCGACGATCGTAATCGTCAACAACACCGGCATGCTGCTGGCCGGCATCTCGGCGCTTGGTGGCGTGTTCAAGTCGAAGCTGCCAGCCATCCGCACTGCGGTTGCCTACCCCGGCGCGGCTCGGGGCCGCACCGGCATGACGATTGCCATGTTCAGCCTGATCATCTTCTCGATCATCGTGATGGCGACCATGACCGAGAATCTGGTCGCGCTTTTCGGCAGCGACGATGCCACCGCTGGCTGGGATGTCAAGGCGGAGCTGCGCAGTGCAAATCCGGTTGACGACATCATGGCGACGCTCCAGGAGCGAGGCGTCGATACGGCTGGCTTTAGTGCAATGAGCCTCACAACCTATCCCGGCGACTTCTACTCCCCGGTCCGCCAGGCCGGCGATGCTGAATGGAAAGTCTGGCCGGTGATCGGTGTGGATGACACCTTCATTCAGGAGAGCACGCTCTACTTCGAGCGCCGGGCGATTGGCTATGAGACCGATGAGGCCATCATCCAGGCGTTGCAGCATGAGCCGGGTGTTGCGGTTGTCGACTCGTTCGTCATTCCGTCGGACGGCAATCTCACCACCGGTGAGGAGCTATCCCTGACGGCGCTTGGTGGCAGTGGGCGCAGCTTTGAACCGGTTGAACTGGAGCTGATCGATCCGGCCACCGGCGCGATCTCGACGGTCAAGATTATCGGTGTGATCGACGGCAAGGTCAGCAGCATTTGGGGAGTCTTCGCGCCGCAGGCAACGATTGATGCGGCCTACAGTACGACGACACTGACGACCTATTACATCGCGCTGGACGACCCGGATGGTGCGTCGGACGTGGCCCGCTCGATCGAATCCGCCATGCTCCAGAATGGCGTCCAGGCGGCGTCGGTCCGGGACCTCATTGAGGATGAACAGCGGCAGTCCACCGGCTTCCTCTACATCATCCAGGGTTTTATGGGCCTGGGTCTGTTGGTAGGAGTTGCGGCGGTTGGTGTGATCTCGTTCCGCTCGGTTGTCGAGCGCCGGCAACAGATCGGTGTGCTGCGTTCGCTCGGCTTCCAGCGGGAGACGGTTTCCCAGTCCTTCATGATCGAAACGGCGTTCGTTGTCGGGATGGGAATCATCTCCGGCACGATCCTGGGACTGCTGCTGGCACGCAACCTGCTAACCGGCAGCGAGTTCAGCGGTTCAGAACTGGATGGCTTCCTGATCCCTTGGCAGGTCATAGGCCTGGTGGTCGGTGGCACGATGGTCACCGCCCTGCTAATGACCTGGATCCCCGCCCGCCAGGCAACCCGCGTCACGCCGGCGGAGGCTCTGCGGTACGAGTAGTGGAGTCAGTTCATGTGATTCCGGAGGGCGAGTGGCGAGGAGCTACTCGCCTTCGGGATTCTCGAGGATGAAGATGACGATTTGTTACTTGAGCCGGGGAACAGAGATCTCCACGATGTCCCACAGAACATCATTGTTAATTCCAAAGTAACCGTGAACAAAGATGTTTCGTGCGCCGACGATGCGCTCCCACTCTACCTCTGGCATGAGCGCCTTGACCTCCTCCGGGATGTGGCGAGCTGCCTCTCCAATGATCTCGACCATCTTGATGGTGGACCAGAAAGTCTTCCGATCACTTACGAACTCGTCTTGTGACATACCGGCAGTGAATTCCTCGACAGCATCACAGCCGTCAACGATATCTTCCAGATATAGTCGCCAATCACGCGACATCGACTAGGTCGCGTTCAATACTCGGGCGAGTTCTTGGCCTGATGGCGTCATGCGTGACCAGGTCAACATTGCGCTGCAAGAGGTCCTCAAGGAAGAACTTGAGGTCCATGAAACCAGCGAAGGTGGCCCGCCCCATAAATTCCACCATCACATCGACATCACTGTCGTCGCGGGCTTCGTCGCGAGCAGTCGAGCCGAAGATGGCCAGGCGTTTGACACCAAAGCGCTCACGGATCTCGGGACCGTGTTCGCTGAGCAGTTTGATGGTTTCTTCCCGTGACATCCCATTCTACCTTCCTGATCTCGTAGTTCGATTTTGTCCCACAAGTGAGACGCCCCGCCAGGAGCGTCTCTACGAGATTGGAGGAGTTGAAGGCTATGGTGTCGAAAGCGCTTCCGCAATCTGGATTAGTTCGTCGCTGGTCCAGTCCAGCGGGAAGGCGATGGTCCGGTAGAGATATCGGCCATCATCCCATACCGCGATGACGATCTGCCCTTCATCCACCCCCTCGCGCCAGATGATTTCCGTCCCATCGGCAAGCCGGGACGAGTCGGAGACCGTCTCGGGATAAGTACCTTCGGTTTGCGCCTGCCACAGCGAGAAATCGATGCCCCCCAGCGACGGCGAGATCAGCAGCTCAACCTGGGATGTCTCGTTGCCGACCGTGATCCGCTCTCCACCTTCCGGTGTCACGAGGTACTGATCGTAGAGTTCCAGCCCGAACGGCAGCTCTGCCGTCTCTGCCGGGCTGATCCGCGCGGGGCCGCCTCTCGGGATGACAAACAGGCTATCCAGGAATGAGGTCGAGTCCGTCTGTGGCTCGGAGTAGTAGGCAAACCGGCCGAGCGAAACCCGCTGGTCTCCGTTGCCGGCCAGCAGATGCTCGACGCTTTGGATGTAGCTGTCATCGCCGGAGGTAGAGGCGCTGTCAATGTTTAGCTCGGCGACATACTGGAATGGGTCCAGATCGAACGCCCCGGCGATCCACTCGACCTCAGCACGGAGTTCGGGACCGTACTCAACGACGATCTGCGACGGCATACTGTCCCGTTCGAGCGGCAGCTCGCCACCATCCAATAGTTCGACGATCGTTTCCGGAGCAGATAGCGCCAGCGTCACTTCGTGCGGTGGATAGATCTGCTCGGCCATGTCGCCGCGTTCCATCCAACCCCGATTGGACCAGAACCAGGTGTCGCCATTCCGGATATATTCAGCGATGATTTCGTCAATCGGCGAGCGGATGACTACCCGTTGCTGGCGCGTGCCATCTTCCAGGGTGCGGTCCCAGATCTCCGCTTCCCATTCCGTGGTCAGACTGAAGTCGGTCCGGACGTCGCTGGTGAATACGACGGTGTAGGTGAACCCGGTCCCTGGCGCTGGCTCGGTTGCGAGCATGCGCATCTCGTCGATGCTGACGACTGCATGCGCTGACGACTCTCTTGGTGGAAGGGTTGGTTGAGCCGCTGGTTGACCGGATTCCGAGCCTGGAAGTCCCTGCCAGACAACGACCACTGCCAGCACCACAACCAGCATCGCTGCCACGACCGCCAGTTCCATCCGTCCTGGACGGAGCACGCTTGCGCCGGACTTGCTGCGAGCTTCGGTGATCCGGTTGAGATGTTGCCGGCGTTGGTCCGGGGTGAGCGTTTCCTGTTCGTAGGCACGACGGATATGCGTTTCCACTCGTTCATCACGATATCTATCGTTCATCGGAGGTCTCCTTCAGTTCGGTTGCCAGATGCTGCATGGCGCGGTTGAGGCGCATTTTGACCGCGCCTTCGGAGATCCCGAGAACGGAGCCAACGTCACGAATTGGCAGATCGGCGATGTAGCGTAGGATGACGGCATCGCGCTGGTTGGCCGGCAGTGTCGCCAACGCTGCCTGGACCTCCCGGCGACGTTCGCCGGCAAGCGTGCCGCCAAGGGCGTTGTCATCCTCTGGCGGCGGTGCAGGTTGCCGGGAGATCCAGTTGCGCCAGCGACGTTGGCTGCGATGGTGATCGACCACCTTCCGATGGGCGATCGTGAACAGCCAGGCGGAAAACGGAGCGCGGTGTTGGTCAAAGCGGTGGATGGATTCCATTGCGGCCACCATCACATCGCCGGTGATGTCACTGGCCGTCTCGTCCGACCCGGTCCTCGCGAGGGCATAGCGATAGACCCGGTCGGCAAACCGGTGATACAACTCGTCAAACCGGCTGGCATCCTCCACGGCAGCTGCCGCGACATCCTCGTCGCTCAACCACCCACCAACCCGCCGATCCGCCACCGCCTGCTCCAACCTGCCGGCTCGTCCAACCATCCACGCGCCTCCGTTCATCCCCTACTTCGGATGAACGGAGGAAAAGGTAACGGTTCAAGGATAGGTGGTGGTGAGCGGAGACGTCCCAGCGGGACGTCTCTACTGGTC
>CAZRNC010000133.1:0-7377 GCA_964601285.1 uncultured Thermomicrobiales bacterium
CCAACCGACCGTCGAAGGTGACATCGCCGGCTGGGTCTTCTTTGGATACGGCGATCGCGTCTACATCTACTACACCCAGGGGGCCGACCCACTCCCCGAAGCCCTGTCGCTCGCCCAGCGCGTCTGGGAACGCATCGCGACTCCGGCCGGTGAGTAGCCAGGCACAGCTTCCCCCGCAGGGGTAGGGGCGCATTGCAATGCGTCCGCCGTTGACTCATTCCGGTTTTGATTTGTACATGCCTCTTTCACTGTCATCCTGAGCGAAGTCGAAGGATCTCGTTCCATGCAATTTGGTGGTACCTCGAACGTTTCATGGAAAGAGATCCTTCGACTTCGCTCAGGATGACAATCCAAACTGGTCTGCTCGGGCCAACACTTACATGAGTCGATGGCGGACGCATTGCAATGCGCCCCTACCCCTTCGGGGAGCCAACGCGGACCGACAGCAACGCACCCCACAAACCCGAAAATTCACCGCAATTTCAGTAGGCAGCACGGAAATGACCTGATAGGATTGTGAAGGATGTAACAAAGAGGTTTGCATCCGGAAACGTGCAATGATGGCTAGAGAAATACACTCTGGGAGAGGCACAACCATGGAGCTTCAGACTGGGTCGCAGATGTTGTTTTCCGCGCCGGCTGAGAAGGCAGGACCTCCCATCGATGTAGATGGCGTCTCTGTGGCGTATTCCAGCGGCCGGCGACCTGATGGTAGTTGGTTCGCATTGGGAACGATTGCCCATCTGGGCGACGAACGTATGGGGCCGGCAATCGTGCTGGTTGGGCTGGGCACGAGCCTGGAAGATGCAGTGTCCAACCTGACGACCGAAGCACGCTCCACGATCTCGGCACACAGCGCCAACTAACATGCAGCAGACATGACGAAGGCCGGGCAATTTGCCCGGCCTTCTTTGTTTTCTCGATGTATTGCCGGTTTATGCTGCGCCAGGGTACTCAGTGGCGGGCGACCGGAATGGCAAAGAGACTAGTAGCGCGGGTACGACGACTGCTGTCGTCGTGCCGAGAAACAATCCGAGCAATAGACCGGCTTGTTTCCGCTCGGCTGGAACGGGACCATGGTCTCCTGACCACACTCGTCGCAGATTGCTGCGAACATCTGGCGCTCGCGGCGTTCGCCACCGAAGCCGCCACCCATGCTCGCACCACCGTTGCGGCCGACCTTGCGCGTATCGCGGCAAGCCTTGCAACGGCGTGGCTGGTTGGTGAAACCCTTCTCTGCGTAGAAGGCCTGCTCACCAGCAGTGAAAATGAACTCTGACCCGCAGTCACTGCAGGTTAGGGTAATGTCTGTGTGCTCCATCGTTTCTGGACTCCCTGGGACAGTCATCGCAATGGCGATGACGACAAACGTTTTGCGTCATACTGAGATTCTGGCCCTTGGGATGTCGGAGACGAGTACCCGAGTCCTTTACCACCGTAGGCAGGTCAGCTGACTTCAGGCATACAGTAACACAAAACACACTGTTTGGCTAGAGGAAGCGAAAAAATGGAGTACACGACCACCATTGCCAATCAGCCCATTATTCCCTTTCAGGGATACCGCGCTACGCTCCCTTTGCACGCGTCGGCTGCACCCCGGCTAGGTGGTCTTCATAGCGACCGAGGATGAACAGCAACGACGACAACCGGTTCAAATAGGCAGCCATCAACCCGTTGTCGATTTCACCCTCATGCAACAGGCGCACCACCAGCCGTTCAGCACGGCGGACGACCGTCCGGGCAACATCCAGTGCAGCGCCGGCGTAGGTATCGCCCGGCAGGATGAAATGCGGCGGCAACTCCACCTCGTCCGACAACTTGTCTGTCTCTTGCTCGATGCGATCAATGTGTTCCTGGGTGACGTGGTATCGCTGCTGTTGCATCTCCTGGGTGAATGCCAGCTCGGCCATCATCAGATAGAGATCGCGCTGAACATCCATCAGGATAGCGTTGGTGCGTTCAGAGGTTGAAATCGCTCGGGCAAGACCGATCTGGGCAGTCGACTCATCAATGGTGCCGAGCGCTTCCGGCCTCGGATCGAACTTCGGCACCCTCCCACCCAGCAGGTCGGTGTACCCTTCGTCACCTTTCCGTGTATAAAACGAAGGCATTGCATCTCCTTACTGAACAGGATATGAAGGAACAAACCGGGAACCAGACCGTACCAACACGCACGTATACTTGCTTTCCAACAGTGTACGCCCATCGAACGGTCGCTTTCCTATTGAATCGATCGCAGAGCAAATGGTGAGAACAGTATTCATGTCAGCAGACGACCACTCCCGAAACCGCCCGGATGCCCAACGCTCTCCGGAGCCAACCTGGGTCCAGCCTGAACAGGTCCGGCAGGAGCAGCCACGTAGTGGCACACCTCGTCTGGCTTCGATTGCGCTGGTCGTCCTCTTTGTGTTCAGCGGGATGTTCGCCGCATTTGCCGGCGGCATGATCTTTGAACGGTCGGTTGTTGCCCAGGACCCGGAAGAGGTTCCAGCAGCCCAGATTCAGGTCGAACCAGTCGATACCTTCTCCCGTGCCTGGCAGGTCGTCATGGACTATTATGTCGATGAGCCGGCGATTGATGAACAACAGATGCTCAACTCGGCCATCGACGCCATGCTGGCGACGCTCGGTGACGAGGGGCACACCCGCTATCTGACAGCCGAACAAACCGCCCAGGACCGCGAGAGTTCGCAAGGCAGTTACGTTGGTATCGGCATCCAGGTCGAGCAGACCGATGACAACGAATACCGCGTGGTCACGCCGTTCGAAGGCTCACCGGCCTACGACGCCGGCGTCATGCCGGGTGATGTAATCGTCGCGGTGAACGGTATCGAGGTCGCCAACCAAACGCTGCAGGATGTGATCAACCAGATTCGCGGAATTGAAGGCACCTCGGTCGAGGTCACCTTCCGCCAGGCATCGACCGGAGAACTGGTTACCCATAGTCTCGTTCGAAGCCGGATCACGATCTCCTCGGTCCAGTGGATGATGCTGGACAACAACATCGCCCTGCTCCGTCTATCGCAGTTCACCAGCGGCTCCGGCGACGACCTGGCGCGGGCCTTGAACGACGCCAAACGGGCCGGCGCAGAGGGTGTCGTCCTCGACCTGCGGAACAATCCGGGCGGCTATGTGGTCGAAGCGATGCAGATTGCCTCGATGTTCGTCCCGGATGAGAGCGTGGTCTTCATCAGCCAGACTCGCGATGGTGGCCGGGTGGAACACCTCTCCGAACGCGAATCGATCCATATCGACGACTTGCCGTTTGTTGTGCTGATCAACCAGGGATCGGCATCCTCATCGGAGATCGTTTCCGGTGCGATCAGTGCCTCCGGCGTTTCCACAGTCATCGGCGAGGTAACCTCCGGGACAGGCACGATTCTGAACCAGTTCGAACTTGGAGATGGCTCCACGATCTGGCTCGGCGTCGAGCTCTGGTTGACACCGGAAGGTGACATGATCCGGGACGACGGCATCCGGCCGGATGTCATCGTCAGCCTCCGCGAAGGACAGTTGCCATTCAGCATTCCGCCGAACCATGCCGAGTCTCCCGTTCCGGAGTTGAACGATTCGCAACTGGAATACGCCATCAGGTTGCTCCTGAACGGCGAAGCCGGAGCATCGATCTCAAGTCCGGGATGGCCAATCTCCAGAATGAACTAGCCTGAAACGGGGAAACCACAACATGTCCAGCAAGCCAGGTTCTCCCGTTTCGCTGCTGATTTCCACGTTCATCGTCGGGTGCGCGCTGGCTGGCTCTGCCGGGCTGTGGTGGTTTGGCTACATCGCCGGTTTCGCAACGTTCCCGCCGCTGGACCTTGCAGACCTGATCATCCGCGAATCACCGGGGAGCCTCGCAACCTGGGCGATCAGCAACCTGCAATTCTGGGCCAGGTTCCTTGTCCAGGTCGCCGGTGTTGCCGCCCTTCCGGCTGCCGGCATCATCATCGCCGAATACATTCGCAAACGCCCTGGGGCTCATGCAGCCATCCGCCCGTCAATCGTCGGAGCGATTGTCTGCAGCATGCTCGCCGTGATGATTGGCACAGCTTCTGGCTGGAGCGCAGCCCTCTGGTTGCCGATCTGGTTTGGCCTGACGATCGCCGGCCCGCTCGCCCTTGCCGGCAACTGGATCGAACGTCTCCAGATCGCCGCCAACGACACCAGCAACAGTCCTGATGGCTGGGTGGAAGACAACATTCGCCACACTCGCCGGATCGTCCTTCGGGATGCCGCCGCAACTGGCCTGCTGTTGGGCGGGCTTGGCTGGGTGGGTGGACTTGTTGCCCGTGGCGCCGGATTTGGCGCTGTTGAAACCGCCGACAATATCCCGCTCGATGAACGCATCGCCGAACTGGATGACCAGGCCGCCGAACAACCGCCGTTGCCAACCGCAGCACCAGCAGATGACTTGCCAGACCAGTTCATTGCTCCCGACGGCGTGCGTACCAGAATCACCCCGAACGATGAGTTCTACGTGATCGACATCAGCATCCGGAAACCGGCCATCTCCGACCAGCAGTGGACGCTCAAGGTGCATGGGCTGGTCAACGAACCGCTCGAGATTACCTATCTGGACCTGCTCTCCATGCCAGCAGTGGAGCAGTACGGCACGCTGATGTGCATCTCCTACTTCCACGACAGCGGGCTGATAAGCAGCACACGCTGGACCGGCGTCCCGCTCCGCGATCTGCTCCAGCGGACCGGTATCCATGACTCTGCGGTAGATCTGGTGCTGAAGGGCGCCGGAGGTTACAGCGATTCGATCCCGGTCAGCAAGGCATTGGAATCGGAGACGCTGCTCGTATACGGCATGAACGGCGTCACCCTTCCGCAGGAGCATGGCTACCCATGCCGGCTGTTTGTGCCAGACATCTACGGTGAAAAGAACGTCAAGTGGCTTGAGGAGATCGAGCTGGTCGACTATGACTACCAGGGCTACTGGCAGGAACGCGGCTGGAGCGACACAGCCGTCATCAACATCCTGTCAGCGATCGACACGCCGCGTGAGACGCTCTCTCCGGACGAAAACGGCAACATCCAGGTCGGAGGTATCGCCTTCGCCGGCTCGCGCGGCATAGGCGGCGTCGAGTTGCAGATTGGTGACGGTGACTGGGTTGAGGCGACACTTGAGCCATACGACCCTCTGCTGCTCTGGCAGCGTTGGAAGTACGAGTGGCCTGCCGAGCCGGGCAGGCACACGCTAACCGTCCGCGCTACCGATATGACCGGAGTCGAACAGGAGACCTCCGTCCGTGATCCCTATCCAGACGGTTCAACCGGCCTGCACAGCATCACCCTCGAAGTGCTCTGATCCAGACAACCGGTTCGCTGGCGGTGCTATCCTCTTGCCGGTTCGGTACGATGGATCATCAGGTTTGTGATGTGTATGGCAGGAGCACTCCGGTTCAATGGATACAACAGCAGGGCCGCTCAGCGGCATTCGGGTTCTCGATCTCTCACGCGTTCTGGCTGGGCCATATTGTGCGATGACGCTTGGTGACCTGGGAGCCGAGGTTATCAAGGTCGAGCGTCCCGACCGCGGCGATGATACCCGCGCCTGGGGACCACCGTGGGCCGGTGGCGAGAGCGCCTACTATCTGTCGATCAACCGCAACAAGCAGAGCATCACGATTGACCTCAAATCGCCCGAGGGCCAGGAGATCATCCGCGAGCTTGCGAGCAAGTCCGACATTGTTGTTGAAAATTTCCGGCACGGCGCACTTGAGAAAATGGGCATCGGCTACGAGCAGTTGAGCGCCCTGAATCCCGGGCTGATCTGGGCAACCATCTCCGGCTATGGACCAACCGGTCCCCTGGCAATGAAATCCGGCTACGACTTCGTTGCTCAGGGTGAGGCCGGCATCATGGCGATCACCGGCGAGCCGGATGGCGATCCGATGAAAGTCGGTGTGGCGATTGTCGACATCACCGCCGGACTCTATGCAGTCACTGGCATCCTTGCAGCGCTGCACGAACGACAAACCAGCGGGCTTGGCCAGAAGATCGATTCCAGCCTCTATACGTCGGCTATTGCCTGGCTGGTAAACGTTGGCTCGAACCACCTCATCTCCGGAGAGCCGAGCGAACGCTACGGCAACGCTCACGCCAACATCGTGCCCTACCAGACATTCCGGGCGCGCGATCAGCACATAACAGTCGGTGTTGGCACCGACGCCCAGTTCAGGATTCTCTGTGGCATTCTCGGTATCGCCGAGTGGGCAGACGATCCAAAATTCGCCAACAACTCGGCCCGCGTTGAGAACCGTGAAGAACTCATTGCCAAACTCCAGAGCATCATCGAAACCCAGGATGCCGGGCACTGGCTGGACCAGCTTGATGCAGCGGCGATTCCGAGCGGGCTGATCAACACCGTCGAACAGGTCTTCGCCCACCCGCAGACCATCGCTCGCAACATGGTGGTCGAACTTCCCCACCCGACAGCAGGTACCATCAAGGTAGGCGGAGTCCCGTTCGAACTGTTCCGTACACCGGCGACCATTCGCACTCCTCCGCCGCTGCTCGGTGAGCATACCGAGAGCATCCTTTCCGGGCTTCTTGGCCGCTCGGACGAGGAAATCGACACGCTCAAAAAGGCGGGAGTCATCAAATCATGAGTGAAGAGACCGGTTCTGCACGAGACAATCTCTACGACGATATGGCAATTCAATTGCTGAACGCCGGGATTCAGGAATCCGTCCAGGACTTTGTTGGTCAGGTACGCACTGCCGCCGGATTCCGGGCATCTCCACGCCAGGTTGCCGTTGCGCTCGATGCGCTTTCGGGTTCAAAAAAGGAGATTTCGGCAGCAACTGTTGCAGAGGTCGTCGACGCGTCCCGTGGAGACAGGTCGCAACGCCAGCGTCGAAACGCAACATCCTGGCAATCGCTCGGGGCTGCACTTACCGCCAAGAACCAGGATGGCTCGCCGGAAGGGCAACGCGCATTCATCGCGGTGGCCCGTCAGGTAGCAGGTCCGCATGCCAGCGACGCGCTGCTCCTGCAGGTGAGCCTGATCCTCGCCCAGCAGGGCGGGAGAATCAACGAAAACGAAGTCGGGCTGGTTGCCAGAAGACTGGCCAAGAGTGCCCAGGATCTCAGCGAAGAGCAGCTTGCCGATCACATCCGGCGGGAACACCGCAGCCTGCGCGAGCAACGCACCGCCCGGCGGAAGACCCGTTCATCATCCGCCGCACGGCGAGGCCCGTCCTACGAACCACTCGAACGCTCCGGCAAGCGCCGCTGGAAACCCGGCGGCCGCCGCCGCGTCACCATCAAATTCAATGACGACTCCGAGGCCTGATCTACCGCTCAATACCAGCCCACAGGGAATCTGTCGTACGGGAGAGGCCATGCCTCTCCCTTCGCGCGTCAGCG
>CAZRNC010000134.1:0-7323 GCA_964601285.1 uncultured Thermomicrobiales bacterium
AATCTTGACTGCCTTCGGCAGGTTGGCAAACACAGGAGATACCCTCAATCACATCAGTCCAATATGTCTCGTCCCATTATTATGAAGGGGAACCGGCGATCTGGATACGCCGTAACGATTCACGTTCCCAAGTACAAGATCAGGTTGGAGGTTTCCTTTCGTCGTACGGGCTGGGCCATGCCCCGCCCTTGGCGCGTTAGCGCCACCTCTCTCGTTGCCGCCGAGCTTAGGTCGCAAAGGGGACCGTGCCGGTCCGAGGGAGAGGCATGGCCTCTCCCGTACGAGAGTACGAGAACAACACGCCGCCAGGCTGCCCCGAGACACTGCCGGTATGATTGGCGGTATCGTCGCGGAGAAAGTTCTGAATTGGAGCCTGGCAGATGCAGTTCCCCACCACCGGTATGCACCACATCACCCTGATCGGATCCAACCGGCAGGATACGTTTGATTTCTACGAAGGTATTCTCGGGATGCCGTTCGTCTTCGAGCAGCCGAACCTTGATGTCCCGGAAGAGAACCATCTCTACTTCGATCCGGGCGATGGCTGCCTGTTGACGTTCTTTGTGCGTGAAACGCGAGACACCGATCCCCGGCCGGTGCCGGAAACGATCGGCAACGTCCACCACCTGGCGTTCACCCTCTCGCGGGAAGCATTCGACCGGGCGGTGCAGGGTCTGCATGACGCCGGATACCCGAACACCGGCATCGTCGACCGTGGGTTTATGGATTCGATCTACTTCCGCGACCCCAACGGGCTACGCATCGAGCTGGCGGTCTACACCTTTACGCCACCGGAAGGGGTGACCCACGCCCAGGTACTGGCAGAGGCCCACAAGATCCGGGTGGCAAAGCAGGATTACAACATCGACTCTCGACATCTGGATACTGCCTGCAAGCGTCTCGCTAAAGGGAGCTGACCGGAGCTGTTGGCCAGCCACCAGCCTGAAGGGAACACCACGGTGGCAACAGAGCAGGAACGACTCGACTGGCGTTTCATGGCGACGCTCAGCCTTGCGACAGCCGCCGGCATTATCAACAACGCCGCATTCGGGCCGTTCATCCCGGAGATCGCCGCTGATCTGAACAGCTCGATCCCGATCCTTGGTCAGGTCGCCGCCGGCACCTGGCTGGTGTCGGCCATTGCCGGCATTTTCGCCGGACCGCTTGCCGACCACTATGGCCCGCGGCGACTGTTGATTGCCGGACTGCTGCTGACAGTACTGAGCGCCCTGCTTGTCGCTGTCTCCCAGAGCTACTGGCAGTTGGTTGCCGGGCGGATTGTCGGCGGGTTCGGGTTCTCCGCGGTCGTTGGGGTGACCTTTGCCATCGCATCGCTGCGCTATAGCGGCAAGGCACGTCTGCGGGCGATGAGCGTCCTCGCTTCGGCGCTCTCAATGACTGGCATTCTCGGGGTTCCGTTACTCACCCAGATTGCCGGTCCATTCTCATGGCGAGGTGCCTGGGTGTTTATCGCCATCATGGCGCTGGTTGCGATTCTGTCGATTCTGATCAACATCCCGGCGATTGCGTCCCTCGGCCAAGGACGCTTCCGGGCCGGCAACCTGGCGCAGGCATACCGGCCGCTGTTGCAGGACCGGAACATGAACAGGTTATTCATTGGAGGAGCGTTGCAGGGGGCGCTCTTCATGGCGGCGATGACCTATACCGGTTCGTTCTTCATCGACGGGTTTGGGCTTACTACCCAGCAATTCGGGCTGATCGCCACGATCACCGGCGTGGGTTTCTTCCTCGGCAGCCTCACTGCCGGACGGCTGACCCGCTTCGACCTGCGCCATTCCTTTGCGTTGACAACTCTGGCGACCGGTGCGCTCCTGCTGGCAGTGTTCACGATTCAGGGGACGACCGTCACCGCGGTTGTGATGCTGACAGCTGCCCAGTTCCTGATCGCTATCCAGGCGATCAACATCATCACGCTGGTGTCCAATGAAACCCCGGTCGGTCAGGGCACGACGCTGGTTGTCAATGAGTCGTTCTTTGCAATGGGTGCGGCAACAGGCTCGGCGGTTGGTGGATTGCTGATCCAGATCGGCGGATTCCCGGCGCTCGGCCTCGGCTTCCCCGTCTTCGCCCTGCTCGCCATCCTTGCAGTCATGCGCCCCCGCCGGCTACAAGCGCAATGATACCTATCGTGTAATCGGGATGAGCGCAACGAGACGCGAAACCGCGGTATTCTCAGACTGGTCATCAAACTTGCCAGACTCCCAAGCATGGATGAACTCTTCGCCACTCATATTCACTGTTTTGCGGGCAATCTCATCAAACATCTGCCGGCCCTCTTCAAGCGTCATGAAGTGCACACCTTCAACGGCTGGTGTTTCTGGTTCTCTGGCTGCCACGCGTCGCCTCAACCTTCCTTTTCGTCATTTCGACCGTCCACTTCGTCATTCCGAGCGTAGTCGAGGAATCTCGTCCGACCAGCTTGATCCAGGGTAGAACCCGTTCGGCGGACGACTTCGAGATATGGCCCCGTTCGTCAACGCTCCGATCACGTTCGCAAGACCGATGACGAGATCTCTCCACTTCGGTCGAGATGACGAAGAAGACGGTCGAGATGACAGATGTATACGCTCTTCCCTGTCTCGCCTCCGAGACGTGAAACCGGGCGTATGCAAGACGCCCCTACGAACTCCCCTCCTTCAGATACTTGTGCAACGCGGTGAAGTCCGCGCCCGGATTCGCTGCGTTGAAGCGCTGCCAGAGAGCGGTCGAGGCATTGGCAAGTTCGCGAGGCACGCCGGCGTCGGTGGCAGATTCCAGATAGAGCGTTATGTCCTTGGTCATCAGCGCACCGGCGAAACCGAAGTCGTAGGTGCCCGGCACCACGGCACGGGGGAACTTGTCCTCGCTGGCAGCGCTACGGCCGCTGGAGACGTTCAGCACGTCGACAATGCCGGCCAGGTCGAGACCCAGCTTCTGGCCAAACACCGCCGCCTCACAGGTCGCAGCCAGTGCCGTCGCCGAGACGTAATTGTTCAGCAGCTTCATCGTCTGCCCCTGGCCCGGCTCGTCACCAACCCGGGTGCAGTTGCGGGCGATGAGCGAGAGGATCGGTTTGAGTTCTTCGAAAACTGCTTCAGAGGCGCCAACCATCATTGACAGCGACCCGCTCTGGGCGCCGGCAACGCCACCACTGACCGGAGCATCGACGTAGACCACCCCCGCTTCCCGAAGAATTTCGGCACACTCCTGCGCGGCAGTGATTCCGATCGTCGAAAGATCGACAACGATCCGGGTGCGCCAGTTGCCGGCTTCGGCGATCTCACTGCAGACAGCCCGCGAAGCTGCACCGTCCGGCACGCTCAGGAGCACGATATCAGCCGTACCCGCCAGGCCGGTGGCTGAATCAGCCTCGCGGGCGCCATCCGGCAGACGTTCGGCCGTCCCGGCAGCGTCGAAGCCGTGGAGTTGATATCCGGCCGCAACCAGCCGCGAAGCGATTGGTCCGCCCATCCGGCCAAGTCCGGCAAATCCCAGCGTCTGCGCGCTCATGTCACAACTCCCTCTTCAGCCAGCACCCGCTGGGCAATCCGGAAGCTGTCGACTCCGGCCGGGATGCCGGCATAGACGGCCACCTGGATCAGGGTCTCGCGAATCTCATCCGGCGTGCAGCCGTTGCGGAGTGCGCCGCGCAGGTGGACTTCCAGCTCGTGCGGCCGGTTCAGCGCCGCCAGCAGGCAGAGGTTGTTCAGGCTGCGCTGCTTGTGGCTCAGGCCCTCACGTCCCCAGACACCGCCCCAGCAGTATTCGGTCACCATCTGTTGGAAGTCGCGGTTGAAATCGGTGATGTTTGCCGTTGCCCGGTCGACATACTCGTCGCCAAGCACCTTGCGCCGCAGCGCCATCCCCTTGTCGTACAACTCATCCGACATGCTTACCCTCTTCCCTGTTCTGGAGCGATTGACACGTGATGCAAGCGAACGTAGCCCCGGAAAGCGGGACTCGTCAAGGCCCTCAGTACCAGGCAATAGGGAATGTATACGGATCGTAAGGGAGAGGCGACGCCTCTCCCTTCGCGCGTCAGCGCGACTCGCTCAAATACGACGCTGTTCCGACGAATCGGCGGATCGTTCCGACCCGAGGGAGAGGCATCGCCTCTCCCGTACGCATGTCAGAGCGTGAGCATTCAGTCTTGATCGCTACCTGACTCTATGCGACAGTGACCGGAACATGTGAACGAACCTGTACCACCCTTGAGGAGGGAAATCATGTCAACCGGTACGGACCAGAACGGTCTCCTGCAGTCGCTGGAATGGAGATTACTTGGCCCGTTTCGAGGTGGCCGCGTGGTCGCCGTCGCGGGACATCCCACTGAAACAGCCACCTTCTATTTCGGCGGCGTTGGCGGAGGAGTCTGGAAGACGACCGATGCCGGCGTCTACTGGGAAAACATCTCGGATGGGTTCTTCAAGACCTCGGCCGTCGGTGCGCTGGCGGTTTCGGAATCTGACCCGAACGTCATCTACGCCGGCATGGGCGAAACCAGCATCCGCGGCGACGTTTCACACGGCGATGGTGTCTACAAGAGCACCGACGCCGGACGCACCTGGACCAACGTTGGCCTGCAGGACACCCGCCACATTGGCCGCGTCCGGATCCACCCAACCAATCCGGACATCGTTTATGTCGCAGCGCTCGGTCACATCTGGGGAACCAACGAGGAGCGCGGCATTTTCAGGTCGCTCGATGGCGGCGCAACCTGGGAGAACGTGCTCTACAAGAGTGAAAAAGCCGGCGCGATCGACCTCTCGATGGACCCGAACAATCCGCGCATTCTGATTGCATCGTTCTGGGATGTCCAGCGCTATCCGCACCACCTGCGGAGTGGTGGGCCGGATTCCGGTATCTGGCGGTCGAACGACGGCGGCGACACCTGGGAAGAGATCACCCGCAACCCCGGCCTGCCCGAAGGTGTGCTCGGCAAGATCGGCGTCGCCATTTCGCCGGCACGATCAGGACGCATCTGGGCGCTGGTCGAAGCTGAGGATGGCGCACTCTTCCGCTCGGATGATGGCGGTGACACCTGGCAGCAGGTTTCCGACAATGGCGACCTGCGCCGGCGGGCGTGGTACTACATGCGGGTCTATGCTGACCCGTCCGACCCTGATACCGTCTGGGTGCTGAATCTCCAGTGCTGGAAGTCGGTCGATGGCGGCAAGACCTTCGCAGCGATCCCGACCCCGCACGGTGATAACCAGGATCTCTGGTTCGATCCTAACGATTCCAACCGGATCATCGAAGGCAACGATGGCGGCGCCAACGTCTCGCTGAACGGTGGCGAGAGTTGGTCGAGCATCTACAATCAGCCGACGGCGCAGTTCTATCATGCAATTACCGACAACCAGCTTCCCTACAAGGTGTACGGATCGCAGCAGGACAACACGACCGTTGCCCTGCCAAGCAGCTCAGCAAACGGCGCGATCACGATCCAGGAGTTCATGCAGCCTGGCGGCGGTGAGAGTGGCTACATCGCGGTCCGCCCGGATAACCCGAACATCGTCTACGGCGGTGCGATCGGAAGTGGCGCCGGCAACGGCCGGCTGATCCGTTACAACCACGAAACGTTCGAAGAGCGGGTCATCAATGTCTGGCCGGAAGTGACCGGCATGGGGCGTGGTGCTGAATCGCTGAAGTATCGCTTCCAGTGGACCTTCCCGATTGCACTCTCCCCGTTCAATCCGAACGTGCTCTATGTCACCTCGAACCACGTCCACCGCTCGATTGATGAGGGCTTCAGCTGGGAAGTCATCAGCCCGGATCTGACCCGCAACGATCCGAGCAAACTCGTGCCATCCGGTGGCCCGATCACCCTGGACAACACCGGCGCCGAGGCCTACTGCACGATCTTCGCCTTTGTTGAATCCCCCCACGAGCAGGGCGTCTTCTGGGCCGGCAGCGACGATGGACTGATCCACATCTCGAAAGATGGCGGCAAGAACTGGAAGAACGTCACCCCGCCGGCAGACCTGCTGCCTGAGTGGGCGTTGATCAGCATCATCGAGGTCTCGCCACACGATCCCGCAACGGCCTACGTTGCAGCGACCCGCTACAAGGTCGATGACACCGCACCCTATCTGCTGAAGACGAACGACTACGGCAAGACCTGGACGACGATCGTCAACGGCATCCCCGGCGACGACTTCACCCGGACAATCCGGGAAGACCTTGACCGTCGCGGGCTGCTCTACGCCGGCACCGAAACCGGTGTCTACGTTTCGTTCGACGATGGCGACAACTGGCAGTCACTTCAGCGCAACCTGCCAGTAACACTGATCCACGATCTCCATCTCAAGGATGATGACCTGATCGCCGCAACCCATGGCCGTGCGTTCTGGGTATTGGACGATGTCACCCCGCTGCGCCAGATGAACGACGAGATTGCCGCATCGAACGTTCACCTCTTCAAACCGCGCGGCACATCCCGCTTCCGGAAGCTCGGACGGTTTGGGGCCGGTGCGGAGAACCAGAAGATCTACGGCCGGGTCTCCGGCATGCTGATCACCAGTTACCAGAAGAAGGACGCCACCGGCGACAACCGGATGGACTTCCTCGATGCCGGCAAGAATCCGCCGGAGGGTGTGGTGGTGCACTACTACCTGAAGGATGTTCCGGAAGGACCGGTTACCCTGACCTTCCTGGATGATGACAAGAACGAGATCAAGACCTTCACCAGCGAGGCAACCAGCGGCCGGCGGCTCACCAAAAACGCCGGAGCCAACCGGTTCGTTTGGGATATGCGCTATCCCGACGCCAAGGGGCTGGAGGGCGCTGTCGCACCGCGTGGCCAGGACAACCTCGTCGGTCCGGTCGCCCTGCCTGGCAAGTACAAGGTGAAGCTCTCCGTTGGCGATGAGACGCTCAAATCGAAGTTCAAGATCCGCAAGGACAAGCGGATTGACGCCTCGAAGAAGGATCTTCGCAAGCAGTTCGACCTGTTGATCAAGGTCCGCGACCGGCTCAGTGAACTCCACGAAACGGTTGCCGGCATCCGTAACCTGCGCTCGCAAATCGCAGACTGGACCGGTCGGATCGACGACGAGGCAACGATCGACGCCGGCAAGGCGCTCGATGGCAAGCTGAAGGAGATCGAACTCTACCTGGTCAACCCGGATGCCTCCGGCCCACGGGTCGCCCCGTCTGGCCTGAACGACCGGATCGGCGCCCTGACAGGTCTCGTCTCCAACGCCGACATGCGCCCGACCAAACAGAGCTATGAGGTCTACGACAAACTCTCGGCCGAACTGGACGAGCAGCTCCAGCGCTACGAGTCCGTCCTGGAAAGCGACGTCGCCGCGTTCAACGCCC
>CAZRNC010000135.1:0-4471 GCA_964601285.1 uncultured Thermomicrobiales bacterium
GCTTCTGATGCGCCGTTTCCGGTGAGCAGGATACGGACCACTCCGCAGCAACTTCTCATCGTAATTTGACTCCAGAATTGCCACATCCGAGCTTGCCACAACGTCGAGAATCTCCGGAGTCACCGAACCAAGGTCGGTCAGCAACGACAGGCGCGTGTCGCTGCTCTCGATGAAGAAGCCGCACGGTTCAATGGCATCGTGGGACACATCTACGAACGTGACGCTGACCGAGCCAAATTGCACCCGATCTCCTGCCCGGACGGTCGTCCACCCATCCTGCTTTCCGATAACCGAGAGTGTTCCGGCGGTGGCCACAACCTGACAAGCGTGCCGTTTCAACACACTGGAAAGCGAGCGGATATGATCGATATGTTCGTGGCTGATGACTACCGTCAGCGGCAGATCGCTGCCGGCGAGCGCCGCATGCAACGGGCGAGCGCCAATGCCACAGTCAAAGAGAATTCGCTGATCGTCAGACTCAAGCAGAAAAGCGTTCCCGCTGCTTCCCGAGCCAAGGGATGTCAACCTCACGTCGGTGAAACCTCCTGGAAGATCGCCCGGCCCACCCGAACCAGCGTTGCGCCCTCTTCAATTGCTGCCCGGTAGTCGTTGGTCATGCCCATCGAGATGTCTCCAAGGGTCAGCTCTGGATAGCGGTCAGCCATCTCTCCGGCAATCCGGCGCATCTCGGCAAACACCGGCCGTGCTTCCTCTTCAGTGGCCACCAGCGGTGCCATCGTCATGAAGCCGCGCAGGTCCAGCCCATCGAGAGAAGCGGCCTCCTCGATCAGCGCCGGCAGGTCTTCCACCAGGCACCCATGCTTCTGCTCCTCGCGGGCGACGTTCACCTGAATCAGCACCGGTTGCCGTGTTCCAATCGCCACCGCCCGGCGATTCAGCGCGGTTGCCAGTGAAGAGCGATCGAGCGAATGAATGAGACAGAAGTTTCCAACAACCTGGTTGGCCTTGTTGGTCTGAAGGGAACCGATCATATGCAGTTGCAGGTCGTCTGGCACACTCTCGGCAAATTTCTGCAACGCATCCTGCACCCGGTTCTCGCCGAAATGCCGGAGTCCTGCCCCGTAGGCGAGATCGACCTGCTCCCGACCAACCGTCTTGCAGACGCCAATCAAGGTGATTTCTTCCGGGTTGCGGCCGGCTCGCTCGGCAGCCTCAGCAATCTGTTCCTGAACAACAGCAATTCGTTCATGCAATCCAGTCGTCGCAGTAGTGTCCACTTTGGATATACCTCCCGTGTGCTGGCCGATCAGGACTTTGGCTTCAGTTGTACCACCATCATCTGGCTACCTTTCGGGGAATCGCCGGCCACAAACGCCCGCCGGGAGAAGAACCTGTCCGATTCGCTCCTGGTGCAGATAGCGGCATCCTCGATGTTCCAGCGGTTAATCCCGGCTGCTTGCAAGGCAATCCGGTTGGCAGTCCAGAGGTCGAAGTGGAACCTGTCGTCCTTCTGGATCACAGCGTTCCGTGCATAGGGCAAGCCCGTAGCCAGCCAGGCGTCAATCACTTCCTGACCAACTTCATACCGCGAGGGGCCAATCGAAGGACCAATGCCGGCCAGAATGTTCGCCGGGCGAACACCGTAGCCCCGCGACATGATCTGGACTGCTTCCTTGACGATCAACGCCACCGTACCCCGCCATCCGGCATGGACAACGCCAACGACATGCTTGCGCGGGTCATAGAGAACAATCGGCACACAGTCTCCGACGATGACTCCCAAGGTAACCGTAGGATCAGCGGTGACCAGCCCGTCCGTATCAGGAAAGCCATCGAACGTGGGAGGCTGCCCGCGTCCCCGGTCGCTGGCCAGCACCGGAACCACCCTGCTCCCATGGACCTGTTTGCCCAGCGTAAGCGATGGCAATTCCAGGCCCAGATCAGCAAAGAATGCCTTCCGGTTTCGAAGAACGTCAGCAGGTACGGACTCCTTGCTGTACGCAATGTCGCCCTGGGAAGGAGCATCCAGCCGCCGGCCGCTCATGCCATGAATCAGCGGCAGCTTCCTGAAGCTGTCAAACTGGAATGCCAACAGGCTCGGCCCGGATTCAGTCAATCTGTCTGCCCTCGTTCTGCTGTCTACTGGGTTGCCACATTGAGGATGATCTGGTCGATGACGAGTTCGACCGGCGCCAGATCATCAGTGAACACTTGTGCATCACCCTCATAGCGCCGGATGTTGCCAAAGTCAATCGCAGCGTTGCCCACGGTCCGGATGATCGAATCTTCAGGGATCGCCTCGATGTTGGCAATGAAATCCTCGATCGAAGCATCCTCGCGGTTGGTTCCGATAACCATGCTGTTGTGGAAGCGCTGGACATCAACGACAAAGACATGCGCGTAGACATCGGCCATCGTCGCAGCCAGCACATCAACCAGCCGGAAGTCGGTCCGGGTTCGGCCGGCGTTGACAATCGTCACCCCGTCATCGGTCAGATGATCGCTCGCTTGCTGGAAGAACTCGCGTGTGGTGAGGTGGAACGGAATATAGGGCTGACGATAGGCATCGACGGCAATGATGTCGTACTTCTTATCGGTACCCGCCAGGTAGTAGCGACCGTCGGCAACGATCACGTTGAGGTTCGGCTCTGTCATGTTGAAATATTCGCGGCCAATCTCGGCGATCTCACCATCGATCTCCACGCCATCGATCGGAATGTCGCCATAGGCATGCGTCATCTGCTTCGATGACGTGCCGGCGGCAAGCCCGATCATCAGCGCACTGTCGACTTCATCCGGCGTTATATCCGGGACGAAGTACGGTGCAATCATGAAGTAGTCCCACGGCCCCTGGGTCAACAGCGTATCCGGGATGTAGATCGAGTGGGACGCCTGGCCCTCATTCAGGATCAGCCGGGTCTCATCGCCAGTCTGGACGACCTGCACGTAGTTGTAGCGGGTTTCCGCCTCGTGGACGATGACGCCCATTTCTGGCGGACGGATATACCCCGAACTCACAACGACCGGCAGGAGCGCAGCGATCACGAGAAACGCACCTGAAAGCGCTGCACCGCGATATTCACGGCTGAGATAGAGGATGATCGTCGACGGAATCAGCAGGGCGACGGCCAGGATAGCGAACGTATACCGTGTTCCGAACGCTGGAATCAGGATGAAGATCGGCACAACGCTACCGAGAATCGAGCCAATCGTTGAGAGCGAATAAAGCCGGCCGGCAGTGTATCCAGCAGAGTCGACACTCGACGTACGAACCCGAATCGCGAACGGCGAGATGCACCCCAGCAGCGTCACCGGAATTGCAAAAAGCAGCAGCGTGCCCAGCAACGCAGCGTAAAACGCACCGGCCTCGATGTTGTTCAACGCGGCGACCGAGCGCAGCAAGATTGGCCCTGAAACGTAGGGGATCAAGGCAGTGCTGATGCCGGCGACGGCAACCAGCGCCCCAAGCAGCCGGACCGACGGCCAGCGGTCGGCAATGCGGCCGCCAAGGACATAGCCAATTGAGAGATAAAGCAGTGTCAGTCCGATGAGGTTCGCCCAGATGAAGGTCGATTCCCCAAAAAACGGCCCGATCAGCCGGGACGCACTCGTCTCAATGGCGATGCTGCTGATACCGCCGGCGAAGACCATCACCGCCAGAATCAATCCCTGAGGGTTGACTGCCCACTCCCGGTCGAAACCGGAAGTGGGTGCGTTACTTTCCTGAACGACCGAATTTGCTGCCACCGGCCGTCCTTTAGTAGTGCTCGAGCTTGATCGGAACGTCGATCAGCACCGGCGCGTTAACGCCGCGTGCATGGACCAACGCTTCGGTCAATGCTTCGGGAGACTCGGCCCGGATGCCTTCGATTCCGTAGGCATCAGCCATTTTGACATAATCCGGATTTACCAGATCGACCGCAATATACCGGCCGGGGTAGGTGCGCTTCTGTGCTGCCTTCACTGCGGTATGCGTGCCATCGTTGAAGATAACAATGGCAACCGGAATCTGGTGATGCACCGCGGCGCCAAGCTCCTCCAGCGTGAACTGGAACCCGCCGTCGCCGGAGATCGAGACTACCTGACGATCCGGCCGGCCAACCTTCGCGCCAAGCGCAGTCGGCATTGCCGAACCCAGCGTGCCGAACCCGCGAGGAAAGAGGTAGGTGCGTGGTTCGTAGATCGGGAAGTACCGGACGCCTTCGTAGGCCATCATCGTCATATCGTTGACCAGAATTGCGTCGCGTTCCATGCCAGCCCGGAGTGCATCGAGATAGGGGATGTAGGCGGCCGTTCGCTCGTCTGCCGGCGTAACAATCTTCTCGCGAACTGCCTTGACCTCGGCGGTGGTCCAACGCTCGGCAGATTTCGCACCGCAATGCACGGCTTCGAGAATCGCCCGGCAAGTCTCGGCGGCATCGGCAACGATGCCATGCTCAACCTTGTACCGCGCACCAATCTCGTCAGGGTCAATATCAATATGGATGATCTTCTCCGGCAGCGGCATTGT
>CAZRNC010000135.1:4571-7209 GCA_964601285.1 uncultured Thermomicrobiales bacterium
TTTGCCGTCTCGGTGCGCGGCATGATGAACTCTTCGGCCAGCAGGTCAATCGGGATCTCGACATGTACCGGCCGCGGGCGACCCTGGCCAAGCGCTTCCAGCGCGACGGTGATCGTCGCCGGCAGGTCGCTGACTTCCATCACTCGCTGGTTCCACTTGGTAATCGGCTTGACGAACCCCATCTGGTCGGTCATCTCGTGAAGGTTGCCCTCCATCTTGTCGAGATATTTGCGCTCCTGGTTGGTTGCAATCAGGAACACCGGCGAAGAATCGGCGTATGCCTGGCCGATCGGAGTTGAAACATTGGTAACGCCTGGTCCGGTAACGATCAAGGTCACACCCGGCTTGCCGGTTGCCCTCGCATAGCCATCGGCCATGTAGCCCGCGCCCTGCTCGTGGCGGGCAAGATAGTGCTCGATCTTGCCGGTATCAATCAGCGCGTCATAAATGTCGAGAGTATGGACGCCCGGAATGCCGAAGATAACATCGACACCGTTCTCTTCAAGGACTCGCAAAACGGCATCTCCGCCGCGAATCTTGCCCGTATCCTGAACAACCATTCCAGCTCCAACTCTCTGACAAACACGCCGGCTCACCCGGCGAGCCTACACACACGCCCGCCAAGTATAACGACAGACCCTGCTCCACGGTTATTGATCTGGCTTATCCAACAACATCCCGGAACACACGCAGGTAGTTCTGGCCCAGCAGTTTGCGAAGCTCCTCTTCATTAAAGCCAGCTTCGGCCAACGCAACGGTGATGTTCGGCCAGTCACCAAACCGGGCGAAACCGTCCATGTCGAATTCCGGAGTTTGGCGGTGGTATTCGATCCGGAACCCGGACCAGTTGAAGTCGCCAGGCAGTCCGGCCGGCATCTCCCTGGGAAACTCGATCATGTTGCTGGTTCGCGGACCCGGCCCGGCCTTGTCGGTTCCGATTCCTACATGATCGATGCCACAGACATTCACCAGGTGCTCGATCTGTTTGACAACATCGGCCATCGAAGCGCCCGGCGTCTCACGGATGAAACCCGGAATGACAACCACGCCAAAGTAGCCACCCTGTTCGGCAATAGCCTTGGCGAATTCGTCACTCTTGCCACGGTCATGCTGCGCGACGGCCGCACTTGAAGCATGCGAGACGATCACCGGCGCAGTGGAAACGTCCATCGCATCGCGTCCGACCTGTTCGCTGCAGTGGCTGACATCCACCAGAATGTTCGCCCGGTTGAGCCGGCTGACCATTTCGCGGCCGAAGTAGGTCAGACCGGACTGATACAGCTCCGTGCAGCCATCACCAACCAGATTGCGCAGGTTGTAGGTGAGCTGAACCATCCGCAGACCCAGACCGTGGAACGTATCGATCCGGTCGAGATCGTCGCCAAGTGCCACGGTGTTCTGGAAATCGATCACCAATCCACGCTTGCCTTCGGCATGCGCTCGTTCAATGTCGGCGGCAGTACGGACAATCAACATGTGATCGCGAAGTGAGTTGACGATGGCCTGCGCGTTGGCAATCTTGGTAACTGCCCCCTCGAACGCCGTCGCCAGCCGGTCAAATCCGGAGAACGTTCCACAGGCCACGGTCACACCAGAATCGGCCCACATCCCCAGATACTGGTTGCGTGCCACTTCCGACTCGGCAATCTCACGGGTCAGCACGGCCTCGAGAACCGGTGCAGCTTCGGCCCGGGTGCGTCCCTGGGCAGCAAGTTCCTCAACGGCAGCCTGCATCCCCGGCGTAAAGACAATGCCGCTGATGATCGGTGGTTGCTGGGTGTCGATAACGAGCGCATCCTCGTGCAACGCGAGTGCTTCATCCTTGCTAAGATCCGGCTTCTCACGAATGGCCATGGCGTGGAGTCCTTCCATTGATACAGTCGACGACCGGCGCATTGTAGCGTGGAGCACCGGTCGCCCGGGTTATTATTGAAATGATTTCTGTATTGGATAAGCTGACAATGAGCGGAGCCTGGAACCATGAATGATGGACTCGTTGACCTGTTCAGGCACAACGCCTGGTGCACCCGGACGCTGCTCGATCTGAGCCGTGACCTGACGCCAGACCAGCTCGATACCATCGTACCCGGTGTCTTTGGCAGCATCATCGACACGTTCCGGCATTTCATCCGCTCCGAATCCGGCTACTACCGCCGGCTGACGGGCGAGGAGCCGGAGTGGCTACACACTGCGTTCGAGGATGACAAACCAGACATTGCCGAGCTATCCCGGCGAAACGACGAGATGGAATCACGCTGGTTGGCGTACCTCGAAACACCGTTCGATGCAGATAAGGTCCATGTCATGGATTGGTGGGACGGCGGCACCCGCGACGTGCCGGCCGGTGTCATCCTGGCACAGGCGGTCCATCACGGTAGCGACCACCGCTCGCAGATTTGCACGATGCTGACGGTAGTCGGAATCGACCTCCCAGACATGGGATTGTGGGACTGGGCAGAGGTTTCCGGCCGTGCACCCCGGTCTGGAGCCTAAAGCCAACAACTGCGTTACGAAAGGTGACTCCATGAGTCCTGCCGGAGCAAACCAAAGCATGATCATTGACATAAACGGATCCGAGATTCATGTAGAACAACAAGGCGAGGGAACCCCGATCGTTCTCGTTCAGGGTGGACTCCAC
>CAZRNC010000136.1:0-7180 GCA_964601285.1 uncultured Thermomicrobiales bacterium
AGACTTCGAACGCTGAAAATGCCCCGCAGGGGTAGGGGCGCATTGCAATGCGTCCGCCGTTCGTCACCTGCAATGTTCGGGGACAAGAACGAATGACAATCCAGGCTGGTCTGCACTTTCCTGAACATCAAGGCATTGCACGCGGACGCATTGCAATGCGCCCCTACCCCTGCGGGGAGCCTATCTTGATGCGAATGGGGCGCATGCAAGTCGCCCCCTACGAAGACTGTTGGCAGAATGCCAGTGTACGAAGAAAGAAAAGGCGGGACCATGGCTGAACAGCGCTGGGAGAACTTGCCGGTACCACTCGAGGTCTATATCGAACGCCGCCAGCGGTGCAGGATCGAGGCCAGCGCCCGCGGGTTCGCCGGGCTGATCGTCATCTCCCGCGATCCCGGACGGATCGGCAACGGCATCTACCTGGCAAACCACCAGCCAATCGCCGGCTCCCACCCGTCGATGTATGAACAGCGTGGACGCGGCCACTGCGCCATCATCATCCCGGTCGATGACATCGAAACCCTGCTGGTCACCTCGCCCTACTACGAGCAGGATGTCACGGTCGACCGTGTTGCCATCGACACCAACATGCCGCGCGGCCTGGCGACAGTGTTGAAAGAGTATGGTCTGGCCGACGGTCACCGCTGGGGCATCGTCGGCGAAGAGATTCTCTCGGTGCTGCTCTACCGGGATATCGTCACCGCCCTGCCAGGTGTGAATTTCTTCTTTGCCGATGACATCCTCTGGTCAATGCGTGCCATCAAGGACCCGATCGAACAGTCAATCCTTCGTGAATGTGCCGCGATCGGCGATGCGGCGGCAGAGGCTGTCATGCGGGCCTATCAACCGGGCAACACCGAACTGGATGTGACCGCTGCCATTGTCGAGACATTCCGCGACTACGGCGTCACCGATCCCTGGCCGGCCTGCCAGAGTGGTGTCTACCGGTCCGGCGAACCGTTGATCCGGCCCTACGCCACCGACAGGGTGATCGAACGCGGCGACATGGCCCAGGTCGAGATCCGGGGTTTCTACCGCGGCTATGGCATCGACATCTGCCGCTCGGCCGTCGCCGGCACCGCCAACGACACCCAGCGCCACCTGTTCGAAACGGTCGAGCAGATGCTGGATGCGATCATCGACCACGCCGCCCCCGGTGTCCGCGCCGAGGAGTTGCAGGACATCTGCGACGAAATCGCCCATGCCGAGGGGCTGGACGGCTACCAGTCGATGCACTTCGGCGGCCCCAGCACCTATTGCGGCCATGGGCTGGGCATCGCCAGCGACGAGCCACCGGTGCTCTTCACCGGCGACAAAACGATCCTCCGCCCCGGCATGTTCCTGACACCGGAACCCGGCATCTACCGTCATCCGGTCGGCGGTCTCCGGCTGGAAGACAACATCCTGATCACCGCCGACGGTTGCGAAAACCTCTCCAAATCCCGCCGCTGGTGGTCCAGCGACGAATACGCCTGACACGCTGAATGCGTCCGCCGTCGGCCACATTTCGGTTTTGACGTACACATGCCACCCTGTCGTACGGGAGAGGCCATGCCTCTCCCTTCGCGCGTCAGCGCGACCTGCTCAACCACCACGCCGCTTCAACAAACCCCCGGATCGTTCCGATCCGGGGGAGAGGCATGGCCTCTCCCCTACGGGTGTCAATCCAGGCTGGTCCGCCCCTGTCCGAACCGGGGTGGTGTCCGACGGCGGACACATCTCCGGCACACGTTTGCCCTTGGCGATCGCTGTATAGTCGTAGGTAGACGCGCGCAAGAAGAAGATAAGCCAGCATCCCCGGGCCAACTGGCGGCCCGCCGGAATTGCCACCTCTTCATTCGTTTCGACCTGATCGACACTGTTCGATGCTTTTCGAAGGAGGCAGGAATGAGCCGGACTCTCAATATCCGTACCATCGGATTCTACGCACTGCTCTGTATCGGAATCGCAGCAGCGATCTACCACATCACCGGAGGACGGGTCGGCAACGGCATCCTGGCGTTCTCATCGGTGATTGCCGGCTTCTTCATCCAGCGTGAAATCTCACAGATGCCTGCCAAACCTGAGCCCGAACCGGCGGCTCCGCGCTCCAACGGGCCAACACTCCGGGAGCAGGTGCGAGACGCACCACCAAATCGCGCCGGACGGTTCACCAACAGTGTCATGGCCGGCTTCTGCGCCATGATCGTCATGGCGATGGTATTCATCATCGGGTTTGCGTTTTCCGGCGTGTTTGCTCAGGAGAACGGAAACATGCTGGCGCGCTGGTTCCACGGGCTGACCAACAACTCCCTGACCGATAGCGCCTACGACATCCCGTTTGCCGCCTACAGTCTGAACCTGTTCGCGGCTCTGGTTTGGGCGGCGATCTACGGCTTTGTGGCGCAACCCCGCCTGACCGGCCCCGGCTGGCAACGGGGTATGACCTTTTCGCTGGCCCCGTGGCTGCTCTCGTTGGTGGTCTTCTTTCCGCTGGCCGGCGCAGGGGTGTTCGGTATCAATCTGGATGCCGGACCGCTGCCAGCTATTGGCAACCTGATCCTGCATCTGGTCTATGGTGCGGTGCTTGGATCCATCTTCGCCATGCCGGAACGCGCACTGTCGGACGCAACCGAAACGACAGATATCGCCCTGGACCGCCAAAACCGTGGCATCGCGATCGGGCTGGTCGGTGGTCTGGCTGTCGGCATCATCGCCGGCTCGGCCGGTGCGATCTTCGTGCCGAACAGCTTTGCCAGCTCAACCGAAATGTTGATGATCGGCGCCGCCACCGGCGTACTGATCGGCGGCATGGCAGGTCCGCTCGTCAGCATCACATCCGGCCAGGAGCAAGACGAAGCGGATCGAGCGGCTGCCGCCCGGCGGGAATCCGAAGTAGGATCACACCCGTAGACCAACAGCGTTCGACGGAAAGTGACGATCCTGACCATGGCCGAGTTCAACGTGCTTTATCTGCTGGTATCCGGCGCAGCAACCGCTCGCCGGATACCCGGCATCATCAGCCAACTCCAGGGCATCGCCCCGACGATCATCACCGTCCAGACCCCGAACTCGCACCGGGTGCTCAGCCCACGGGAGATGGCACTGGTTTCCGGCCACCAGATTGTCGACAGCTATTTCGATGAAGCGATCCTGCCGCGGCCGGAAGCGGGGGTCTTTCTCGTCGCCCCGTGCAGCTTCAACACGCTGAACAAACTCGCCCAAGGCATTGCAGACAACCTGCCGCTTTCGATGGCAGCCGAGGCAATCGGCCGGCAAACGCCGGTCATCGTGGCGGTGTCGGTCAACACTCCGCTTTGGGATCATCCGCAAGCTCAACGCTCGGTCGAAACGCTGCGCTCCTGGGGCGTCACCGTCATCGAGCCGGTTGCGGATGGCAACGGCTACCTGACCATGGCCCCCGACGAAACACTGATCGAAGCCGTCCGGAACGCTTTTCATCGTAGGTAAGGAGACAAATCATGGTCGAAGCATGCGAACACGTTGACCAGATTCAGGACGTCACCCCCGGAACCCAGGGATGCGAGGAGTGTCTGGCCAGCGGTGGCCGTTGGGTCCACCTGCGCATCTGCCTCACCTGCGGCCACGTCGGCTGCTGCGACTCCTCGAACGGCAAGCACGCCACCGCCCACTTCCACACCACCAACCACCCGATCATGCAATCCTTCGAACCCGGAGAGTCCTGGCGTTGGTGTTATGTCGATGAGCGGGTGGTCTAGGGGGCAAATCGATTTCATCCCCATGCCCCCAAAGGGGGTAGGGGCGCATCGCATGCGTCCGCGCTCGATGCCTCGACAGCGCAATAGAGGAGCGACCATCTTTGATTGTCATCCCGACGAAGGAGGGATCCGTACTCTTGGGGTTACGGATCCCTCCTTCGTCGGGATGACAGTTCAGGCGGGCCGGTTCCTGGTCGAACGTTGTTGGTGTCCAACGGCGGACGCATGCGATGCGCCCCTACCCCTTCGGGGGCCATTCAATGAGTCCTGCAGGCACCAATACGGCAAGATGGGCGTTATGCCGCCGCCGGCGGGGGCGGGGGCGGGCCGGAAGGTTCATGGTTCCGGGAGCGGAACCAGTAGATGAGCGCCAGGCCGATACCACCGGCGACCACACCGAAGATCGAGAAGACCTGCGCCTGCTGCAATCCCCAGAGCCAGACCACCTCTTCACGCAGCCCGTGGATCAGCGCACGGCCGATGCCATAGACCACCAGATAGATGCAGAACAGCGCACCATGCGGCAGCTTCCGGGTACGCAACATCCAGATCAGCCCGAAGACCGCCAGATTCAGCGCCATGTCATAGACCGGATAGGGGTGCGTCGGCACATTCAGCAGCCGGTTGGGGATGTATGAAGCCGGGTTGGTGTAGGTAAAGGTAAACCAGGCATCCGGAGCAGCGGCGCCCCAGGCATCGCCATTGACAATGTTGCCCAACCGGCCGATCGCCTGCCCCAGCACCAGACCGGGCGCAACGGCATCAATGACCGGCAGCAGCGGCAGCTTGTAGATCCGGGAGCCAATCACCACCCCGAGGAACCCGCAGATGATCGCACCCCAGATCGCCAGCCCGCCACGCTGGATCTGGATAATCCGCATCGGGTCGTCGAGATAGCGGTCGAGATCGTCGAAGACATGGAAGAGCCGTGCGCCGGCAATACCCATGATGATCGCCCATGCCGCCAGCCCGCCGTAGTTGCTGGTATCCAGCCCCTTGCGTTTGAACTCTTTGTCGATCAGCCAGACCGCCGTGAAAATCGCGATGGTAATGGCGAGGCTATACCAGCGCAGGATGGCGATTCCGCCAACCTCAAGCAGGATGGGGTCGAGACTGATCGTAATGTTCATGCCTGGCAATCTCCTGATTCGGGCGTGCGTCGAGTTGCCCGGCAACTATGCCACAGCCGGAAGGGTTTCCTGCCGTCCGGTCTGGTACCATCGCCTCATTCTGGAGCAGTCGTTTGGCGAGGCGAAAGCGGGAACAAAGCGTGGAACAGGAACGCCGCAGGGTAGTCGTAACCGGGATCGGCGCACTCACCCCACTGGCAGAAACAATCGACGAAACCTGGCAACGGTTACTCGCCGGCGAATCCGGCATCGGCATGATCGAACGGTGGGACACCGCGGACTATCCGCTGAAGTTTGCCGGTGAAATCAAGAGTTCGCCAGAGATTCCCTGGATCGAGAGCAAAGCCGCCCGCAACGTCGCACGCTATGCCCGTTTTGCTATCTCCGCCGCCGGTCAGGCAATGGCCGACGCCGGCCTTTGTAAAGACAGCTACGACAGCCAGCGCTCCGGTGTCATTGTCGGCACCGGCGGAGGTGGCATGTTTGAAATTGTCGAGATGAGCAAGACGCTGGAAGAGCGTGGCCTTCGCCGGGTCTCACCACACTTTATGACCACCTTCCCGCACAACATGGCTTCCTATCATATTGCCCAGGCATTCCAGATGGTCGGGCCAAACTCGACCGTTTCCACGGCCTGCGCGACCGGTGCCCAGGCAATTGCCGATGCGACAGCCTCCATCCGCCGGGGCGATGCCGACCTCATGCTGGCCGGTGGCACCGAGCATTGCGTCTTCCCGCTCTTTGTCGCTTCGTTTGTCGTCCAGAAAGCCACCAGTCTTCGCAACGACGAACCGGAACGCGCCAGCCGCCCATGGGACACCGGGCGCGACGGATTCGCGATCGGCGAAGGTGCAGCAGTGGTTGTGCTTGAAGAGCTGGAACATGCACGGGCACGCGGCGCACGCATTTATGCCGAGCTGCTCGGGGCCGGGTCGTCGTCCGACGCCTTCCATCCGATCGCGCCGGAGCCGGAGGGCCGTGGAGCTGCGCTGGCGATGACATCCGCCTTGCATGATGCCGGCGTCGGACCGGATGCAATCGACTACATCAGCGCCCACGCCACCAGCACACCGCTGGGCGACATCGCCGAAACCCGGGCAATCAAACTGGCGCTCGGTGAGGAGCATGCCTACCGGGTGGCGATCAGCGCGCCGAAGTCGATGGTCGGCCACATGATGGGAGCCGCCGGCGCGGTCGAAGCCGCCATCACCATCAAGAGCGTGCATCATGGCAAGATTCACCCGACGATCAACCTCGAAAACCAGGATCCGGAATGTGACCTGGATTACGTTCCAAACGAAGCACGGCCGCTGGATATCCGCGCGGCAATCAGCAATTCGTTTGGCCTTGGTGGCCAGAACGCCAGCCTGGTCATCGGCAAATACACCAGCCCAATCGGCAACGATTGAGGCTGCGGGGATATAATCCGGCCTGTTGACGATGTGGCACACGGGAACCGGGAAGTTCGGGAAGCAACGATGACGATCAATATGGGAATCCTCGCCGGCCGCATGGCCCGGCGGGCAATGCAAATCCGACCAAGCCAGGCCGGCATTTTCGATGTCAAGGCAGACCAGTTTCTCCAGATCAGCGACATGCTCGGCAAGCAGGTCGCCGTGATGGTCGCGTTCAATCTCCACGATCTGGATGAATATCTCTCGCCGGCGAACACCCGTGCCCAGAACCGTTCGATGATGCTGAGCAAAGACCACGGGATTTACACCAACCGCAACACCAAAATGTTCTCGATCCTGGAAGATTCCGTCGGCCGGCACGACATTCTGCTGCCACCCTGCGATGCCCAGATGTATCGCGATAACTACGGCATTGAGGACCACTTCAACTGCATGGATAACTTCCGCAAGGGCCTCACCCGGCGGGATCTCCATCCAAACCAGATCCCGGATGGCATCAACTGGTTCATGAATGTTGGCCTGAAGGCGCGTGGCGAGCTGGAGATTCGCGAGCCGATCTCCGAGCGCAACGATGCCGTACTGCTGCGTGCCCACATGGACACCCTCGTCGCCATCTGCGCCAGCCCCAACGACCAGAACGCCACCAACGGTTTCAAACCCAGCGACATCCTGGTGCGGGTGTATCAGTAGACAGAGCCTCGATCCCCGCAGGGATGGAAAACGATGCAACCATCGTACGGGAGAGGCGCTGCCTCTCCCTCGGGTTCCATCCATTTCCAGTCCTGGCCGGAACAAACCAGCGTAAATTGTCATTCCGAGCGTAGCCGAATGGGCTTCGCTCAGTAGCAGGACCACAGGGAATCTGTCGTACGGGAGAGGCCATGCCTCTCCCTTCGCGCGTCAGCGCGACATGCTC
>CAZRNC010000137.1:0-7159 GCA_964601285.1 uncultured Thermomicrobiales bacterium
AGTGAACTTCGCTTAACTTGATGCGAATGCTACCCCCTGCGATGCGCCCCTACCCCTACGAAGCAGGTCAGTCTGAATCCGGGTGGGCTTCCTGCTCTTCCGGGGGGCGGACGTTTCGGAACATAGCCAGGAGCAGGCCGTTGTAGGTGAGTTTCAGCACACCACTGATCAGCAGCGGCCAGGCGAAGGGCGAGATGGCGTAGAGATAGCCGGCGATCAGCGGGCTTATCGAGGATGCCAGGCTTTTCGGGACGGTCGTGATACTTGCCGCTGCCGGACGCTCCTGGGGCGAAACCACTGCCATGACATAGGAGTTCCGCGGGGCGATATCCATGTGGGAGAACATCGCCCGGAAGAGCAGCAGACCCAGCGCCAGCCAGACATTTGGCATGAACGGCACCAGGATGATGGCGAACTGGGCCGGGACATGGGTGAAGACCATCGTTTCGATCATTCCGATGCGGTCCGCCAGCCAGGCAGACGCCAGCATCGAGAAGGCCGAGAGAAGGTTCGTCCAGAAAAAGATCAGCCCGGTCGTCGCCACTGAAAGCTCGAACTTGTCATAGAGATAGAGCGCCAGCAGTGCCTGAATCGCGAATCCCCCACCAAATGAATCGAGGCTAAACAGCGCCGCCAGCTTGTAGACCGTCTTCTTCGATTCGCCCAGCGGGGCAGGTGGCGGAGCATTGGCTGGCTCCAGGTTGGGCGACAATCGCTGGTAGACCAGGAACGCCGCAACACCAAGCAGCCCGTAGAGAATGAACATCCCCTGCATGGCAGTGTGCAAACTCATCCCGAACCACCTGGCAAGCAGATCCGGAACGCCAGCGAAGAGCGCACCAACCGCCAGCATCAACGTGCCAACCAGCCCGTAGCGGGCGAAGATCGCCGTTCGCTTGCGGGCAGGTGCTGTCTGCGGCAGCAAGCTCTGTTCGACCGGCAGGAAGACGCTGACATCACCCCCGGACGGGTTGAGCGTGCCGATGAAGGCGATGATCATCAGTGGCCAGAACTGGTCGAACGCCGAGAAGGCGACACCGGTTGCCGCCATCAGCCCGGTCGACCAGACCAGCACGGCCCGACGCTTCAGACGATAGGCCAGCATCCCGACCGCCAGCGTCAGCAGCGCAGAACCGATCAGCGACGACGTGGCGATTGCACCGACCGCAAACGAGGAGTAGTCCAGCGAGACGAGATAGACCGGCAACAGCACCGCGGTGAAGCCGTCGCCGAACGCTCTGAGCGCCCGTGCGTAGGTCAGGATCGTGGCGTCGCGGCTGGCTTCTGGCGGCATGATGCCCCAATAGCGTCGGTTGGCCACGCGATCGGTGCTCCTCCGGTAGGCTTGCAGGTAACCGTTACCCGCCAAGGCGACCCATCCTAACGCGACCGCGATACGCTGACCAGATGGAACGGAGACGACGCAATGCCGGTTGTTGGCGCACCCCGAAACCGTTCGGTGCTGGCGATTGCCGCACATCCTGACGACATCGAAAGCTGGTGTGGTGGGACGCTGGCCGTTGCGATTGACCAGGGCTGTGCGGTCCGTCTGTTGCTGGTGACATCCGGTGACAAGGGATCCAATGTGCTTGGCACCGATGGCCGGCAGCTTGCAATGCAGCGGGAGCACGAAGCTGCCGAAGCCGCTGGCAGGCTGGGTATCGGCGGCGTTGCCTACCTGCGCTACCCGGATGGCGAGGTGGAGGACACCCGTCAACTGCGGGGCGATCTGGTGCGCTGGGTTCGCCGCTGGCGTCCCGAGGTGATCTTCACCCACGATCCGGAGAACCCGTATCCGCCGTATTTGACG
The DNA here is from genome assembly GCA_964601285.1 of uncultured Thermomicrobiales bacterium. Classification (GTDB taxonomy): domain Bacteria; phylum Chloroflexota; class Chloroflexia; order Thermomicrobiales; family CFX8; genus CAYWXR01. Next base: position 1,811 of record CAZRNC010000137.1, read on the forward strand.
CATCGGGATCATCGGATCGTCGGGCGGGCGGTACTGGACGCGGTCTACCCGCTGGCTCGCGACCGGTTGAACTTCCCGGAGCAACTTGCCGACGGTCTGCAACCGCACATCGTCCGCGAAGTCTGGCTCTTCTCCAGCAACATCGCTGAAAGCCACGTCGATATCAGCAGTGGCATTGACCGGAAAATTCATGCACGGCTCGCCCATGCCAGTCAGACCGTCGACCCGGAAGCGTTGAAACAGGGCTGGCGAGAACGGGCAGCCAGTATTGGTGAGCCGGCGGGACTTGGCATGGCCGAGGCGTTCACGATTCTGCGGATTGACTGACGGTTGACACCACTCCTGGACCCGGCGAAGCTAGCGGTCAGACAATGGACGCTGAAAGGGAGAGACAGATTCATGCGCGTTGCTATTGGCGGTGTTGCCCATGAGAGCAGCACCTTTTCCACGGTGCCTACTGAACTGGCCCAGTTCGAGGAGCAGGGTATTCCCGAGGGACCTGCGCTGATCGAAACCTATGCCGGCACCAAGTCACCGATGGGTGGCTTTCTGGATGCCGCTCGCGATTTCAACTTTGAGGTAGCGCCAACGATCTATGCCCACGCGACACCCGGTGGCAAAGTTACCGCCGAGGCGACCGAAACGCTGACCAACTGGCTCTGCGACGGTTTACGCTCGGCTCTCGAAACCGGTCCGCTGGATGGTGTGCTTCTATCGCTGCACGGCGCGATGGTCTCCGACCTCGATGACGATGGCGAGAGCTACGTCCTGCGGGCGGTCCGCGAGGTGGTCGGCCCGGATGTGCCGGTGATCGTCGAGCTAGATCTGCACGGCAACATCACCCAGGAGATGGTCGACCTGGCGACGGTTTGTGTTGCCTATGACGAGTATCCACACACGGATCCCTACGAACGGGCCTACGAGATGGGACTGATTCTGACCAGAATCGTTCGCGGCGGTGCGAAACCAACCGCCTCGATGATCAAGTTGCCCCTGCTGCCGGACGTCCAGAAGCAGTACACCCACGCCGGCCCGATGCTGGCGGTGAAGCACATGGCTCACGACATCGAGGGTGAACGCGGCGTCCTGAACGTCAGCTATCTGCCCGGCTTTCCCTATGCCGATATCGAGCACACATCGTTCACGTTGATCGTCACCACCGACAACAACCAGGAGCAGGCGGACGAGGCTGTGCGGCGGTTTGCCAACTGGATCTGGGAGCGGCGGGCGGAGTTCCGGGCCAAGCCAACTCCGGTTGATGAAGGCGTCCAGCGGGCGATGGATGCTCCCGAGGGACCGATTGTCCTGGCCGATATCGGTGACAATCCCGGTGGCGGCACACCGGCCGACGGAACGACGGTTCTCGAATCCCTGCTCCGGCTTGGCGCGGACAACGTTGCAGTTGTGCCGATCAACGATCCGGAGTCCGTAGAGCAGGCGATTGCAGCTGGCGTTGGGAACATGGTCGACCTGAAGCTGGGCGGCAAGGTCGACGACCAGCACGGACCGCCTTTGGACGTGACCGCACGGGTGGTTCGTGTCTCTGACGGCGAGTTCGTCCACAAGGGACCAATGAACACCGGTGTCACCCGCTATCTCGGGCCGACGGTGGTGCTGGAGATCGAGAGCCAGGGTGGCGGCAAGGTTGAGGTTGTCGTCACGACCTACCGTTACCAGCCGACCGATCTCGAAGTGCTTCGCGCACATGGCATCGAACCGACCGGGAAGCAGATCCTCGTCGTCAAGTCCTCAATCCACTACCGGGCCGCCTTCACGCCGATCGCGAAGGAGATCATCGAACTCGACACTCCGGGTTTGACCACGCCACACATCGACCGGCTGACCTATCACAAGCTGAAGCGACCGTTGTATCCGCTGGATCTCGATGCAACCTGGGAGGGATAGCAGGATGAGCAGAAAGATCACCGTCACCGCGACCGGCGATTCGCTGATCACACGACGGATGCCGGCCTATCTGGATGCGCCATTTACCGCAATGGTCGAGATGATTCATGGTTGTGATGTTGCCTTCACCAACATGGAGATGGTGCTCAGCAACTATCAGGGCAGCCCGGTCGTCGAAAGCGGTGGAGGCAACCTCTCGGCTGATCCGGCTGTTGCCGAAGACCTGATGGAGATGGGCTTCAACCTGACAGCGTTCGCCAACAACCATACGCTGAACTATGGCGAATATGGTTGTTTGAAGACGCTCGATGTGCTCGACGAGCTTGGCTTCCCGTGTGCCGGCGCCGGCCGGAACCTTGCCGATGCCCGCAAGCCGGTCTATCTCGATTCTCCGGCAGGACGCATTGGACTGGTTGGCTGCGCGTCCAGCTTTGCGACCGGGCAGCGTGCCGGCGCACAGGCTCCCGGTGTTCCTGGACGTCCGGGGCTGAACCCGCAACGTTTTGACACGCTCTTCGTCGTTGACCAGGAGCATATGGACGCCATCCAGACCATTGCCAACCGGACCGGCGCAGAGAAGATGCGCGCGTTCCGGGAGTGGATCGGGTTCCAGATTCCGCCGAAGCGGGAGGGTGAGTTCCACTTCTCGGACAAGGCGTTCATTGTTGGCGAGGAGTTCCGTATCCGCACCGAGGCCAACAAGAAGGACCTCGAAGGCAACATGGCCGCCATCCGCCAGGCGGCTGCGACCTCCGACCTGACGCTGGTCAGCATCCATGCTCACGAGCAGGCAGCGGAGCGCTGGCTGCCGGCTGATTTCATCATCGAGTTTGCTCACGCCGCCATCGACAATGGCGCCGACATGGTGATTGGCCACGGCCCGCACCTGTTGCGCGGTCTGGAGATCTACAAGGGCAAGCCGATCTTCTATTCGGTCGCCAACTTCATCTTCCAGTTTGAACTCATGCAGCGCTTCCCGGTCGATGACTACGAAACGGTCGGCGTCGATCCGTCGTTGTCTGTCAGCGAGTTCTTCAACCAGGTGTTCAAGGGCGGAGAGCAGGGGTTCCCGGCGGACAGGCTGTACTGGGAGACGGTTCTGCCGATCGTCGAGTTTGAAGACCGCCAGCTGAAATCGATCGAGCTTCACCCGCTGACGCTCGGTTTCGGCACCGCCTTGCCGGAGCGCGGTATCCCCCGGCTGGCTGAAGGTGAGCTTGCCGGCGAGATTCTGGAGTGGATGCGCGACCTCTCCGAGCCGTTCGGGACGACAATTGAACTTGATGGGGATGTTGGCCGGGTTGCCTTGTAGTGCAGCGGTATCTACGCAGCTGAAGGACGTTTATGGCAAAGGCTGTTCAACGGTTTAGCACGATCATCACCCAAGAAGGTGACTGGTATGTTGCGCAGTGCCTTGAAGTGGATGTTGCCAGTCAAGGCGAGTCAGAATCTGAGGCGCTGCGAAATCTGATGGAAGCGTTGGAGCTTCATTTCGAATCTAAGGTGACTTCGTCCCAGTCGTGTTTGGATAGGGGCCGGGTCAAGTCGTAGCGGCCGGCGCCAGGAACTGTATCTGTCGTTCTGAATTCCAGGCCACCGGGGTTTTGTCGTCAACAATAGATGTAGCCGCGCAATTTATTGCGCCTGTCCAACGCCCCGGTGATCAAACAAGGGCGCAATAAATTGCGCGGCTACGTCTATGAGACACGGTGGCAAATCCCCTGTGGTCCGGTACTGTGCGTAGTCGAGGAATCTCTTGTCACGCGACTTGTTGCTCACCAGCAGTGTTGTGGCACAACGTTCGTGGTCGGACATCACTCCGGAGCGTCGAAATGAGGGAGCCCCGGCCAGCCGGGACTCCCAATGCATTGAACCGTCTACCGTGAGTACGTCGGTAGGATCGGGCCGCCGCCGATCTTCTCGCCGTTGTCGTTCCAGACCTGGATGACGGTTGGCCGGGCGACGCCGGTTCGGTCGTGGGGCCAGACGCTGACCGGGTCGTCGAAGGTGCCACCCTCGCCCGGGTGCTGGATCGAGACAAACAGGTTGCTATTGTCGTGGGTCAGTTCGAAGCTGGCGCACTCGGCTCCATACGGTGTCGCCAGGAACTGCTGGAGATTGCCGCGCTCCGGGCCTTCAGTCGGGACGACGTGCAGGGCATCTGCCAGTTCGAGTGTGCCCGGCTGGCCGTCGGTCGATATCCAGAGGTTGCCGTCGATGTCGAAGTTGACGTTGTCCGGGTTGGCGATCGGGCTGACGTTGTCCTTCGGGAAGCCGGCAAAGTAGCTGGACTCATCGTCCGGTGTGCCACAGAGCAGGAAGATCTCCCAGGTGAAGGTCGTCGAAATGGCGTCGTTGTTTGCTTCGGTCATCTCGAGGATATGACCGTTGCGGTTGACTGGCCGCGGGTTGGCTTCGTCCGTCCCCGGCCGGTCCTCGGCACCGCGCTGGGTGTTGTTGGTGAGCGCCAGGTAGACCTTGCGGTTGACCGGGTTCTGCTGCATGTCTTCCGGGCGGTCCATCTTGGTTGCGCCGAGCGCATCTCCGGCTTCGCGAGTGCGGATCAGGACATCCGCCTGCGAGGTGAAGCCGTTCTCCGGCGTCAGGGGGCCTTCGCCATAGACCAGGGGCAGCCATTCGCCGCTGCCATCCTCGTTGTACTTGGCGACATACAGGACGCCGTTGTCCAGTAGCCCCTGGTTCATCCCGCGCCGACCCGGGTCCCAGGCTTCGTTGGAAACGTACTTGTAGACATATTCAAACTGGGCGTCGTCGCCGCTGTAGAAGGTAACCCGGCCACTTGGCGAGTAGCCCCAGGTTGCGCCTTCGTGACGGAACCGGCCCAGCGCGGTGCGCTTGACCGGTGTCTCCTGCGGGTTGTAGGGATCAATCTCGACGACCCAACCAAAGCGGAACGGTTCGTTCGGCTCAACTGCGGCGTTGTACCGCCGGTGGTAGTTCTCCCAGGCGCGCTCCGACGCACCAGCAGGCAGGCCGTAGCGCTTGTGGTTGGCCAACCGTGGATCATCTTCCGAAAGATCTCCGGAATAGCCGAAGTACTGGTGGAAGTTCTCCTCGCAGGTGAGGATCGTTCCCCACGGTGTGAAGCCGCCGGCGCAGTTGTTGAGCGTGCCGAGCACATTGACTGCGTAGGGATCCTCGGATGTTTGCATCCAGATATGCCGGGCTGCCGGACCGGAGAGTCGCATTGGTGTCGTGCCGGTGATCCGCCGGTTGTATTCCGAGTTCAGATCAACGTGCATGATGCCCTGGTCGTCGCGGATCAGCTCGACGATCGTGCCACCGTGGGCTTCGATGCCGATATTTACCTGCTCCAACGTCGGGTTGCCGAACTCATACCCGGAAAACATCAGCTCCTCGTTGGTGTACTCGTGGTTGACCCAGAGCAGACCCTTGTTGGCCGAGCGGCCGAAGCGCGGGTTG
>CAZRNC010000138.1:0-7149 GCA_964601285.1 uncultured Thermomicrobiales bacterium
TCGACTTCGCTCAGGATGACAGGCATAGCTTGGTCTGCTCTCGCGAGCGAATCAATCGTTCAACCTGCACCATGGTGTCCTACGACGGACGCATGCGATGCGCCCCTACCCCTGCGGGGGGAAGCAAAACGACGGCCGGTCCGGATGGCATCCATCCGGGCCGGTCGTCGTCAGGGGGCGGACTATGCCTGCTGCGGTGGGAAGCGGCCGGAACTTTCCAGCCGGGTGAGCAGACCAGCATCATCAAGCTGCTGGCGGACTTCCGCTTCCGCACGGCGCTTGGCCGGGAAGTTGTCGTCCTGGGCAATCTTCGCCATCAGCCGGGCGACGATAATCGCCGACATCTGCAATCCTCGCGGGTGAATCTTGTCGAACGTATCCGCCTCGGTGTGGCCCCAGCCACGGCCAATCATGCCGGCGCTGGTGTCACGCGCGTTCAGCGTGCCGTTCGGGATGCCCCGCACCGCAAACGGGAAGTGGTCGGAGTGTGAGTTCAACTGGTTGCGCACTGCGAACGGGTAGTGATGCTCATTAGCGAACGTATCGAAGTAGGTCACCAGTTCGTCCCAACCGGAGAGTACCAGTTGCTCCTGGCCACCCTGGCCGCGGCCGGCGCCATCAAGGTTCATCACGAAGACGAACGAATCGGGGTCGTTGTTGGCAGCGTGGTGCCAGGCACCATTCAGGCCAAGCTCTTCCGATCCGAAGCAGATGACCCGGATGGTGCGCTTCAGCTGGCCCTTGAGGCCGACCAGCGCGCGGGCCGCTTCCATACCGGTGACAGCGCCAGCGCCATCGTCGCCGGCTGCCTGGGAGATGTCGTGACCGTCGAAGTGGCCACCCATCAGCACGACCTCGTCCGGCTTCTCGGAACCGACGATCTCGCCAACCACGTTGTAGCTGGTGCTATCGAAGGTGCGGTTCTCGGTTTTGATCGTGACGTTGCCCGGTCCCTTTTTGAGCAGCCGCAGGATCATCGATCCGGACTCCCAGGAGACGCCAACGGCAGGGATCGGCGCTTCGCGAGCCGCCGCGCCCTTGCCATGCGGGTCGTTGCCGGGGATCGAGCCGGTGATGTGGAGCATGCCGGGATTCTGGTTGATATAGATGTAGCCAACCGCGCCATGCTCGACGGCCCAGTTGTACTTGTCGATCCGATGGCTGCCACGCTCGCCCGGTCGGTTGGTTTCGGACGCCGAGATGACGACCTTGCCCGGAACCTGGTCGGCCAGCCGGGTGAAATCTGCCAGCTCACCATCGCCAACATCCAGCAGGTCGGCAGTCAGATCGGCCGCCGGGCAATATGGCAGCGCCACGCAGGTGAAGTCCTTCTCCACCGGTGCATTCAGTGTCAGTGATGCCGGACCACGCTCCCAGCTTGCCAGCGGGAACGATTCGATCCTGACGTTTTCCAGTCCGTAGGATTCCAGCTTGCCCTTGATGAACTCCGCCCCGAGCCGTTCGGATTCGGACCCACCGAAGCGGTGTCCGATGTCATCGCAGAGTTCGCGTAGTGTTTCGTAAGCTTCGTTCGATGTCCAGACTTCGCCAAGAATATGGCGTTCCATATCGCGGAAGTTGTCGGTCGCCAAGCAGACCCTCCTTAGGTTGCATTCCTACAAACGCTCATCAATGGCTGGCATCATAGCGCACTTTCCGGACGCTACCGATCCGGAAGTGCGCCTGTGACGTGCCACTCCCATTCGCATTCCCCCGCAGTGGGTAGGGGCGCATTGCAATGCGTCCGCCGTCAACCGCCGCGATGTTCAGGCAGGAGCAGACCACTCAAACCGTCATCCCGAGCGAAGCCGAGGGACCTCGAGAGTCGGATTCTGTCGTCACCAATAGACGTAGCCGCGCAATTTATTGCGCCTGTTCAACGCCCTGGTGATCAAACAAGGGCGCAATGAATTGCGCGGCTACGTCTATAAGGCACGGTGGTAAATCCCCTGTGGATGCGGCCACCAGTGCCAACTTGACACTAACCATCCATCTGTGCAATAATCTGGCCATGTGGACAGATACTGGACCGGGCGAACTACAAACCGAACGCTCGTTCATCGAGGAAGCTCGACGGGCACAAATCGTCGAACACACCATCGAGGTGCTGGCCGACGTTGGCTATAGCCGGGCATCGCTGGCGCTGATCGCCGAGCATGCCGGAATCAGCAAGGGGGTCATTTCCTACCATTTCAAGGGCAAGGCTGACCTGATCGACGAGGTGGAACGCGACGTCAACCGGTCGATGCGCGCCGCCATCGTGCCACGGGTCGAAGCGCAATCCACACCCGGCGACATGCTGCGGGAATTCATCCGCGCAAATCTCGACTACATGCGTGTCCAGCGCTCACGGGTGCTTGCCGGCATCGAGATCTTCTTCATGCGGACGCATGGCAGCGACCGCCGGCCGGACTACGGGATGTTTGATTATGAGCCGATGCTCGAAAATCTGGATCTCATCCTGGCCGCTGGTCAGGCATCGGGGGAGTTCACCACGTTCGATACACGGGTGATGGCAGTCACTGTCTGGTCTGCCATCGAGGGCGCGCTGACACAGTGGTCTGCTGACCCTGCTCTCGATCTCGAACAGTATGCTACCGAACTTGTATCCCTGTTCGACCGGGCTACCCTGGCGAACGCGGTAGGCTAGATGCGATCGGCCGCAACGCTGCGGCCAGAAAGGGGACATTGTGATCGAAGTCCAAAACCTGTCAAAACGGTTTGGCACAACGCTTGCTGTCGATCAACTGAGCTTCGACGTGAAACCGGGCATCGTCACCGGATTCCTTGGGCCGAATGGCGCAGGGAAAACCACCACGATGCGAGCCATTCTCGGCCTGGACCGGCCGACTGGCGGCCACGCGTATATAAATGGGAAGTCCTATCAGGATGTACCGGCACCGCTGCACGAAGTTGGATCGCTGCTCGACGCCAAAGCCGTCAACGGCGCCCGCAGCGCCCGCCAGCATCTGCGCTGGATCGCCCAGGCCGGCGGCATTCCTACCAAGCGGGTGGATGAAGTCCTGGAAATTGTCGGCCTTACATCAGTGGCCGGCCGCAAGGTGGGCGGATTCTCGCTCGGTATGTCCCAGCGGCTCGGCATCGCCACGGCGCTGCTCGGTGATCCGGGAACCCTGCTCTTCGACGAACCGGTCAACGGCCTCGACCCGGAAGGGATCGTCTGGGCTCGTATGTTGATGCGAAAGCTGGCAGCCGAGGGGCGCACCGTTCTCGTTTCCAGCCATTTGATGAGCGAAATGCAGGAGACCGCCGACCATGTTGTCGTGATCGGCCGCGGAAAGATGATCGCCGACTCCAGCATGAGCGACTTCATGCTCCGCAGTGCCGGCGGTGCCCACGTTCGCGTGGTCTCGCCGCAATCCAGCGATCTGGCAACACTGCTGGAACGTGCCGGCGCGACGTTCACCACCCAGGCTGATGGAGCGCTGATCGTTTCCAGCCTCGATGCCGCCGCTATTGGTGATCTTGCTGCCGACAACAGCATCCGGCTGCACGAGCTCGCGCCACAACGCGCCAGCCTTGAGACTGCCTTTATGGAACTCACACGGGAAAGCGTGGATTACCGCTCCGGTGACGAAGCGCAAGCTGCCGGACAGGGGGAACTCTAGATGTCTTCTACGACGATGACCGAACGCCGGGCCCAGACCAACATTTCCGCACCAGGATTCGGAGCCACGCTGGCTTCCGAATGGACCAAGATGGTTTCGTTGCGCTCGACCTACATTACGATCGCCCTCGGGTTCCTGCTTTCGGTGGGTATGACCGCACTGGCAGCGCTGGCTGTCGGCGCAACCTGGAGTGACTGGTCGGCGCAGGACCAGGCAACGTTTGATCCGATCGGCTTCTCGTTTGTAGGCTTGCTGTTCGGTTCGATTATCTTCGTTGTGCTGGGTGTCCTGCTGGTCACCAGCGAATACTCGTCGAAGATGATGCCGCTGACCCTGACTGTCACCCCGCAGCGTGGCAGACTCCTGGCCGCCAAACTGTTCCTGGTGACGGTTGTTACGCTGATCGCCGGGCTGGTCACGATGGTTGTCATGTTCTATGCCGCCCAGGTTGTCTTCGGGTTGTTTGATATGCCGACCGTTGGGCTGTTCGACGAGAATGTTCCACGAGCGATTATCGGCACCGGGTTGCTTTCGCCGATGTTCCCGCTGATCGGTGCTTGCCTTGGCTTTGTGCTGCGAAGCACTGCCGGCGGTATCACCGCAACGCTGGGCTTCCTCTGGCTGCCGCCGATCGTTGGTTCGTTCCTGCCGCGCTGGTGGCAGGAGAACATCGTCTCGTACCTGCCGGGCAATGCCGCCGATGCGCTGACTCTCTCCCACATCCAGCCCAGCAATACCATGCTGGATTCCTTGCCTCTGGCCGGAGTCGTCGTGGCAGCCTGGATGATCTTCTTCATCGCCCTCGCCTACGTCGCCCTCACCCGCCGCGACGCCTGATACCCCGCCAACGCGCAACGGCCGGTCAAACAAGACCGGCCGTTTTCTGTTGTCTGGTGACTTCCCCCCCTACCCCTGCGGGGAATCCCAAGGTGGATCAGCCCAATCATCAATCACAAGCGACAGCCGGGCTTTCGGACGATACAATGTTAGCTGGCAACTGATGTTGAAGGAGAAGCCGATGGCGCGCCGCGAAGACACCAAGCGGGTTGAAGACCTTGAACGCCGTAGCGCCATGCAAGAGCGCGAAATGGTCATCCTTGCCGAAACGATCAAGGAACTCGCAACCCAATTGCAAACGCTTGCCAAATCCCAGGTCGAAATTCTGGAATCTCACAACGAGTTCTACCAACGACTGGCAGATCTGGACGCCCGAACGTCCACCGGTAACGACAATGCCTGATCATAACCGGACGGCTTCCATCCGGTATCCGGCCACATAAGGAGCCGTTCCGGATGAGATTTCCGCGTGCCGTTGCAATCTTCTGCCTGCTGGCGCTTCTGATCGCCGGCAGTGTGCCGTTTGGTGTGCAGAGCGGTCAGGCTGCCGATTCTGCGGCCCCCGCCGGCAGTGTGCATTATCTCGACAAAACAGCCAGCATCCCGCAACCGGGCGAAGCGATGCCGACGGGCGACCGCGATCCCCAACTGGTCATCGGCCGGGACGAACGAGTTCAGGTCACGCCAACCACCGTCGCACCACACCAGTCGATCGCCTACATCGAAGCCTGGGACGACCAGCAGGGTATCGGCTACTCCTGCACCGCCACCTTCATCGGCCCACGCACCCTGCTGACCGCTGCACACTGCATCTGGATCGACGAATTCGCCAATGGCTGGCCGGATAGAGTGCTGGTCGCAGCTGCCCAGGATGGCATTTACAGCCCGTTTGGCAGGGAGTTGGCCACGGCGGTCTGGGTTCCGAACGGCTGGTCCGGGACCACCGGCAACACCTTGCAACGCTTCCAGTGGGATTTCGCACTGATCACGTTGCAGGATGCCACGATGAGCGACGCCGCCGGCATGCTGGAGCTTGGCATTCTTTCAGACGCCACCCTGCAAATGGATAGCTTTCAACCGACCACCAGCGGTTACCCCGGCGACAAGCCGGCCGGCACCCAGTGGAAGGCAACCCAGCCATCGTTCGACCGGGTGACCTCGACCCAACTGGTCAACTCGCTCGACGCCTTCCAGGGACAGAGCGGCTCGGCAATCTGGGGCGCCAACGATGGCCGGGTTATCGGCATCGTCTCCTACGAAACCCGCACCACCAACTACGCCCTGCGCATCACCCAGCGTGTCCTTGAGGGGCTGCTTTCAGGATGCGAATCGCTGCAATGCACGTTCTACTACTCGATCGAAGGTGAGATTGATGTCACCCGGTTTCTTCAGACCTGGGCGCGCACCGACCGCCCGGTGAACGATGGAACCGTGAACCGCACCTGGATCTGGGGTCCGGAATCCAACGCCGTCACCATGGTTGAACCGTATCTCGAAAGCCCCGGCGGAGAGCGCACCGTGCGCTATTTCGACAAATCGCGCATGGAAATCTCGAACCCCGCCAGCAGCCCAACCTCGATCTGGTACGTCACCAACGGTTTGCTGGTGATGGAGATGATCACTGGCCGGCTCCAGGTTGGTGATAACACCCACCAGCAGCGCCAACCGGCCCAGGTGGATATCGCAGGCGACGGCAACGACCCGCTCGCCCCGACCTACGCCTCGCTGGCCGGCTTGCTGAACCTGCCGGCGTCGGTTGAAGGTTCGGCGATCATCCAGAGCATCGACCGCAACGGCAACGTCACCACCAACGCTGCCTATGCCTCTCGCGGAGTGACCGCTGCCCACTACGTGCCGGAAACCGGCCATTCGGTCGCCTCGGTCTTCTGGGCGTTCGTCAACACCCAGGACATCGTTTACCAGAACGGCAACCTCACCATCGACAGCCTCTTCCTGAACCCGTTCTACGCCACCGGCCTGCCAATCACCGAGCCATACTGGACAACAGTCAAGGTCAACGGTTTCGACCAGGACGTCCTCATCCAGGCCTTCGAACGCCGGGTGTTGACCTACACCCCCGACAATCCCCCAGGCTGGACCGTCGAAGCCGGGAATGTTGGCCGGCATTACTACCAGTGGCGCTACGAATAACCGGAATGCACCAGCCGAAGGAGTGAGCCATGTCGAAGCGAATGCTAACGCTCCTCATCCTCATGCTTACTACCGGTTGGCTCGCAACCAGCGTTGAAGCATCCCCGCCGGCAACAGCACCGCGGCTGGATGACATCACCAGCATTGAACAGCTCCGGCAGGCTGCAAATGCTCTTCCCCCGGCGAGTGCCGCTGATTATGCGCCCATCCATCACCAATCAACGGCAACGTTGCCAGCCGACTTCACGCCGGCGGCATGGCTGGGTGAAGCACAACGGGATTTGCAGGCCATCCATGGTGCGGATAACCGCGTGCGACTCTCGCCAGCACTGACTCCATACGTCTTCCTGATCGCTGCCTGGCAGGATCTCGAGTACTTCACCATCTGTTCAGGAGCGTTCATCGGTCCGCAAGTTATTCTGACCGCCGCCCACTGCTTCTATGACCAGGATGAGCGCATCTGGGCAGACATTATGCTGGCTATCCCTGGTGCGGATGGCGCCGTGGAACCGCTGGGCTACGTCCTCTCGAC
>CAZRNC010000139.1:0-7117 GCA_964601285.1 uncultured Thermomicrobiales bacterium
GCGTTCGGCGGTGGCGGCAGCTGGTGCCGGGGTTGCTTCACCATTGCTGGCCCGTGCTGCCGAGGGAGTTACCGCATCGCTCTCGTCGCCGATGACCTTCCAGACCGCGTAGCCAAGGACTGCGCCGAGGAACGGGGCCAGGATGAAGACCCAGATCTGGCCGAGGGCATCTCCGGCCTCAAGGAGTGCCGGGCCGATGCTGCGGGCCGGGTTGATCGAGGCGTTGGTGACCGGGATGCCGACCAGGTGGATGGCTGTCAGCACCAGGCCGATCGCAATCGGCGCGAAGCCGGGTGTGGCCCGGCTGGATGTCATTGCCAGCACAGTCAGCACCAGCAGTGAGGTCAGGAATATCTCAGCCAGGAACGCGGCGGTGAGGCCGTAGCTACCCGGTGAATGGTCGCCGTAGCCGTTGGACGCCAGCGAACCATCGGTCATGTTGAACCCGGAGACATCCTGGGCGATCCCCCAGATAAGCGCCGCGCCGGCGATGCCGCCAATAACCTGGGCGACCATATAGAAACCAGCGGATTTGCTGTCGATCTGCTTGTTCAGGAGCAGCCCCAGCGTGACCGCCGGGTTGATGTGACATCCGGAAATCGGCCCGATGGCGAAGGCCATCACCATGAGCGCCAGGCCAAAGGCAAAGGCGACGCCCATCGCTCCAATATATTCGCCGGCCAGCACCGCAGAACCGACACCCACCGCCACCAGGACAAACGTGCCGAATGCCTCGGCAACATACCGTTTGATATCAGAGTCCATGAAACCCCTCCCGCTCTACGAAGGTCCCCATCCAGAAAAATTTGCCTGCCTTCTGTGGCAGCAGTATAGGGCATGCGGTACGGATTGGCTATGGGGCGGCGGGATCAATTCCGACTGTGCCGGTGAAGAGTTCGAACGTCTCCTCGGGGCCAAGCTGGACCTGGACCGAACTCGACCAGGTGCCATCGGTCCAGAAGGTCATGTTCCGCATCCAGACACCATGTTCCACGAGGTTCACGACCAGCGTCTGCGGGTTCAGGTTGTAGCCGGGCGCTCCGAAGGTGACATAGAGCCTGTCCGGCAATGGATCAAGGGCGGCACCATCCAGCACGTCCTGCGCGCCGCTGAAACCAAGACCTTCCGGAAGCATCTCGCCGGTTTCGACATCCACCAGCCGCACCCGGACGATGATCTGCTGGTTGGCGGCGGGATCGCCCGGTTCATAAGTCAGCCGCGCCCGGTAGCGTTTGCCGTCGTCACCGGTCAATGTCGGCTGGATAACGATGTTGCCGGCAGCTGGAATCAGCCGGGTGGTGCCATCCGGGCTGATGATCGAGATATCGACGTTCCAGGATCCGTGGTCCGGAAGGTTGATGTTGCCGCGATACAGGCCGGGTTCGATGGTGTTTAGTACCACCAACTGGCTGGGGCTGCCCTCACGGGAGAGGCGGGCGGTGATGGTGGATGCCGGGTCGAAGCGGACCTCATCGCGGGCTGCTTCCAGCGCCCGGCGCGTGGCGGGATCGAGAATCCGGACGGTCAGCTGGGCATCCTGATTGCTGACAACGTTCAGCGGCGCCCAGAGTCTGATTCCCGGCAAGCTGCTCTGGAACAGTGGATCAGCCGGCATGATGCCGTCGATGCCGGCGGCGCGTCCGTTGTAGGCCGCATAAAGCTGGGTGAGTGAACCGAGCTGGAAATAGCTGTCGATCGACTCGGCAAAGCTGGAATCGACCGGATCGAAAACGACCTCACCATCCACTCTGCCGACACGGGCGAAGGTGGCCACGTTGGAGACGGTTGAACCGGTTCCCTCTGGTGGGGGGAACATCTGGCTCCGTACCAGTAGTGAATCGCTGCCCGGCACATGGTAGAGCGTGTCAATGACACCATCGACCGGCCAGAAATCGGCAACTGTCCAAGTGTTGACATCAATTACCCAGATGCCGGTCGATTCGACGACGGTAGTCGTGCCGGCGTCCGGATTGAACCTGGCCCCGATATAGAGCCGTTCACCGTCAAGTGAAAGGAGCGAGGGCCAACCCATTCCGAATTGACCCTCACCCTTGCCAAAGAGATCTTCGAACGCGCCGGTGTCGAGCGGGAAGAAGCGTTCCAGGCGCTGTTCGTCCAGATTGACGATCGCGATTTCGCCGACCGTCGAATCGTAAAGATAGAGCCTCCGGCCGTCGTTGCTGGTGACGGCGTTGCTGCTGTAGGGCAGCTCGCCATCCAGGCTGAAGGGGATCTCGACCGCCGTGTGCTGCTGATCGGCCAGCCGGAAGAACTGGACCACGAGTCCGTGCCCGCGGATGCCGTAGTCAAGGAAATACAGCGCATCGCCGTCAATCGTCATCCGTGCCCGGCGAAAATCGAACCTCGGCCCGTCTTCAGGAGTTTCGACCTGGAGCATTTGCGCCGGTTCCAGATCCGGCAACCTGACCAGCCCATACCAGGCTTCGTTCTCCGAACCGCCAAGCCAGGGGAAGCGGTAGAGCGTTGCCAGCAGGAACGATTCATCCGGGGCGACATGCAGGTGCAGGCTGTGGACAACTGCCTGCTGGTCTGGCGAAACGGAATATTCCAGGGTTGCCGAGCCGGTTTCGGTGCCATCTTCCAGTGCATAGGCGGTAACAACCGGCATGTCGGATTCCGGGTCAAACTGCGCCAGATAGATTGCATCGGAGCTGGATGCGATCCAGCCAAACCCTGCCTGGGTCTGGTCGATGGTGAGCGTCATCTCCCAGCGCAGTTCGAACGTGTCGATATCGAACACCATCAACCGGTACATGTTCTCCGCCAACGGCTCGGCTGTTGCTGCGACGATAAGACTGCCGCCATCCGGGCTGATGGATGAAAAGGCAGCGTTCTGCATCATCTCGGTAGCAGCGGATTCCCCGACTTGCACGATCTGGTTCGTTTCGGCGTCGTACTGCACGATTTGCGCGCGGTAGTAGGTGGCGGTCTGGCGGTCCAGCTCGGCGGCAATGAGCAGGTTTGGCAGGTCGGCGGCCGGCAGTGGCGTTGGGATGGGTGTCGGTGTTGGCGGGACGACGGTTGGCGCCGGCGTGCCCAGGTCTTCGTCATCGATCGGCAGTTCACTGCCAATTCCGGGGCTGTCTGCATCGTCTCCGCTGAACGGGTTGACGTCGAAGAGGGCGATGATGCCGACCAGCAGAATCAGCACAACACCGGCGGCGATGCCCCAGGTGAGCAACTGGCCCCGGCGTTGCTCTCCTCGTTGGATTTCGGCAACGTTATCCTCGATTGCCGGCCAGATGTCTTCCTGCGGGCCATCGAACATCGCGTCCAGCAGGACAGGCCGGACAGGGTTGCCCATGGGAATATCAAGGCTTTGCCTGAGCCGTTGTCGTCCGGTTTCCATCGGCGCGACGAGCGCGGTGTTGCCGCGTTCCAGCACCGTGTTGAGCTGGCCGGGGTCGAACCCTGCGACCTCGCCGAGGACCAGGGCGACCCGCTCGCGCTCGTCCATCCGGCCAAGCGCCGCCATCACCCGGTCGCGCTGATTCTCGACGCCATATTTCTGTGGCATGGCAGTCGCCATAAACGCGACCGGGCTTGGGTCCTCAGCCTCAAACTCCTTGCGGAGAAAGGTGCGTCCCAACCGGGTCAGGAGAGCGAGACGAGGATCCGAATCCGGGTCCAGCGTGCTGATCGATTGAAAGAACTGCTCGAAGGTTGCGTGGGCCAGACCGCGGCCCTGGTCCTGGTCCAGCGTCAGCAGATAGGCAATGCCGCGAATTTCGGATTGGTGGCGGCGCACAAGCATATGGGCGGCCTGCAAGCTGCCGGCCTGCCAGGCACGGATGGGATCCAGTTGCGATTCTTGTTGCACGCCGTCCTCAAACCCAGTTCAGTCGATACGTTCAAGTATGGCATCTCCCCGCGGCAACGGGGATTGCTCCGGCGCGTACGGTTGCCAAGGCTCCCAAATGAACCTGCTGCGATAGCGGGCGAAGAGCCGCAGGACGGGGCAGGCCAGCGCCAGCACCAGCAGCACGTTCGCCACCGCCCGGAAACTGTCATACACCAGCGATGTTGTCAGATAAAAGCGCCAGTAGGTCGAAAGGGTTTCGGCCAGACTCATACCGGGAACCCAGTACAGCCCGGTCTGTTCGCGCAGGCCCGGCGCGGCGAATGGCCATTCGGTCAGGTTCAGGATCGCGCCATAGAGGAATCCCCAGACCGCACCAAAGCCGGCCAGCAGGATGATGTCCCGCCGGGAACCCGGTTCGCCGGCGTGTGGAATCCAGCCGGCGGTCATGCCGATCCAGCCGGCACCGAGCATCTGGTAGGGCAGCCACGGCCCCAGTCCTCCGGTAATCAGCGCCGAGACGAGCAGGGTAAGCGACCCCATCAGGAACCCGAATTTCGGGCCGAAGCTGAACCCGGCGACGATGATCAGGAAGAAGATTGGCGAGGCACCAAGGAACGTTGGGATCAGCCGCAGGGTTGCATCGGTCGCGACCAGTACCCCGAGCAGCGCAACAAGTTTCGATGCGCCATGGTCGACGCCGGTGCTCGATCCCTGCAACTCCAGCAGGATAACCAGTAGGCAGAATCCACCGATTGCTGTAAAGAGCAACGGTGTCTCAACCCCGCTGCGAGCGGACCCGGCGAGTGCCGGCAGGAAGAATGGATAGAGAAAGCTGGCTACCCCAATGGCGCTCATCAGCAGCACCAGTGGAGACCCGGCACGTGACCCTTGCTGCACGGATGACCTCCGGGGCTATCGTATCATTGAGCCATAGCGCGGTATCCGGACATTTCTTGAAACCTGCCCGGCAAGGGTGGGCTGTTGCCGCCAACTTTCCGAAACAGAATCGAGTTATCCACCATGAACACCATAGAACGTGCCGACACGGATATTCAATATGAGATTCAGCGCTCGCTCGCGTCGGTCGGATTGCCGCTGAATGTCGAGGTGGCCGACGGGGTTGTGACGCTGGAAGGGATGGTGCTTTCCGAGGAAGAGCGGGAAGCCGCCCAGGATCTTGCCCAGATCGTTGCCGGCGTCTCCAACATCGTTGATCAGCTTGATGTGGCCGAGTTCGACGGTGATTATCCGGATGTACTGCCCGGATTGCTGACTCGCACCGGAGACGGCGACCCCACCTCGGATGATGACGATGACTGGACGACCGACATCCAACGCGCCATCGAGGATGGCGATAGCTGGTCTCCGCCAATGGATCCGCCGGTTGATATGAGTCATACGCCGGGTGGCATCGAAGTTGCCGCCGGCTTCCAGACTGCGGCGGATGATGACGATGACAGCGGGCCGGCCACCGTCGATGATGCCCGGATCATTGAGCATGTTATCCGTGAACTCAATGAGGACTCGGCAACGACCCATCTCAACCTGCATGTCGCCTCGATCAACGGCACGGTTGTCCTGACCGGCTACAGCACCGACCCCAACGATGGCGACGAGGTTGCTGCCGTGGCCAGCCGGGTTTCCGGTGTCCGGCACGTTGTCGACCGGCTGATGTTTGGCGAGCAGCCAACCCCGGTGCGCCGGGTCAGCATCTCCCGTGACAGGGATCGTGTGCTGATGCCGTCGACTGCCTGGCGTGCAGCGGTGGCACGCAACGGAGCACGGCTTCCCGAGATGCTGGAGAAAACGACCAACCAGATTGCCGACCTGGAAGGGCAGATGGCCCAACTTGGGCGGGACCAGGCAGATGAGGGGAGTTTCTCCAACCATCTGGGCGATCTTGCCAGCGATGTCACCATCGCCGAGACGCTCAACGCCGAGCTGGTCGGGCTGCAAGAAGAGGTCTCCACGATCCAGGAGCTCCAGCGCCGGCACGACATCGGTCTCTATGGCGTCTGTTCAAGCTGCCGCCGGTTTATCGACCCGGCCCGCTTGCGTGCCTTTCCTCTTGCCCTGCGCTGCATCGATTGCCAGCGCCAGATCGAGGCGTAGCCGGGACAAGACCTATCCGGCCGCAGTAGCTTCCTGTTCCTCGACGGCGCGGATCGCCTCGTCGAGCTTCAGGGAGATCGTGCGTGAGACGCCATCATCGCCCATGCTGACGCCGTAGAGAGTATCGGCGCCCATGATCGTTCCGCGGTTGTGGGTGATGACGACAAACTGGGTTGAGCCAGCCAGGTCGCGCAGTTCGTCCTTGAAGCGCAGGACGTTGGATTCGTCCAGCGCGGCGTCCACCTCATCCAGCAGGCAGAAGGGGCTGGGGTTCACCCGCTGGATGGCGACCAGCAGCGCGACTGCCGTCAGCGCCCGTTCGCCGCCGGAGAGCTGGGTGAGACCCTGTAGCCGTTTGCCGGGTGGTTGGGCGACGATGTCGATCCCTCCCGGTTCGTCATCTTCCATCCGGTGGTTGAGCCGTGCCGTGCCGCCGCCGAACAGCCGCTTGAAGGTCTGTTCAAACTCGACAGCGACATCCTGCAACGTTGTGCTGAAGCTGGTCACCATCTTGCGGTTCATGTCGGCCAATACCTCGCGCAACGATGCTGCCGCGCCTTCGACGTCCTCAAGCTGGCTGGTCAGGAACGCCAGCCGTTCGGATTCGGTTTCGTGCTCTTCGAGAACGTCTTCACCAACGGCGCTCATCCGGCGCAATCGCTCGCGCAAGCGGTTGATCTCCCGCTCGTGCGCTTCTCCAATTTCCTCGCCGGCGTCTTCGAGCAAGTTCGATGGATCGCTGAGTTCCAGATCGTTGGCGATCCGTTCGCGCAGGAAGACCTGCTCGTCCTGACAGCGGGCCAGGTCGAGCGTCGCCCGGTCGCGCTGGCGCTCCGCCTCGCGGACCGCACCAATGGATGTATCGAGGGTGCGTTCGGCAGCGGTGATCTTCGGGACGATCTCCTGTCTGCCAGCAATCAGCGGCTGGATCGTTTCCCGCTCGGTGGCGATCACGGCTTCAAGCGCCGAGACTCCTTCTGACACCGTGCCGCGTTCGGCCTCGAGCGTTTCCAGTGTTTGCCGGGATTGGCTGATGTCTGCCTGGCGCTGGTTGATGAGGCGGGCGGACTGCTCTTCCTCACGCCTGGCCCGTTCGAGTGCCGTTTGCAGCGAGCGCAGCCGTTCGCTGGCAGCGGCCTGCTCTGTTCGCAATGTGGCCAGCAGGTCATCTGTTGTGGATCG
>CAZRNC010000140.1:0-7117 GCA_964601285.1 uncultured Thermomicrobiales bacterium
TAGCGGTCCAGCCGTTGCCATCACCAACAGCGCAGGAAGTAGCATCTACCCCGACCACTGTGCCGGAACCAGAGCCGACGGCCACTCCTGAGCCGGAGCCGACCATCGAATCCGAACCGGACGCCGTTGGGGCCGGACGAAGCAACCCGGTTCCGCTGGGTCAGTCAGGAACGACGGCAGATGGCGAATGGCAGGCACAAGTGAACCAGGTGGTGCGCGGCGACGAAGCGTGGCAAATGGTGCTCGATGCGAATCAGTTCAACCGACCGCCGGACGAAGGCATGGAGTATGTCGTGGTCAACATGACGATGACCTACGTTGGCACAAGTCCGGAAGCCCAGTCAGTTGGCCGTTTCGATTTCAACACCACCGGCGATGCCCGGGTCCGGTGGTCGTGGGCCTCGGCGGTGCATCCTTCCCCCGAGCTGGGTGCCGACCTCTTCACCGGTGGCGAGACGACGGGCTGGGTTGTGTTGCAAGCGCGTGAAGGCGAGACCAACCTGCTGGCCATCTACGAGCCGTCGGTGTCGTTCGCTGAAGGTGACGAATTGTTCCTGGCTCTGGAAGAGGGCGCGGCGGTAGCACCAATTCTGGACCGGCTTGCCGACGAGAACGATCTTGGCGTGGCCCGGGACAACCCGGCGCCGTTCGGGGAAACCGTCGTTGTCGAGAACTGGGAGATCAGCCTGACCGAAGTCATTCGTGGTGAGGCTGCCTGGGAGATGGTGTTGGATACCAACCAGTTCAACAACCCACCCGAGGAAGGCATGGAATACATCGCGGTCCGGGCGACGGTGCGCAACGTCAAGGGTGGCCATGGATCCGACCGGGTCAACCGTTTCATGTTCGAATCAACCGGATCGGCGAACGTCATCCATGACCGCCCCTCAGTTGTGCAACCGGAGCCGGATCTCGATTTCGATCTCTACGCCGGCGGCCAGGTCAACGGCTGGGTCATCGTTCAGGCCCGGATCGGCGAAACCAACGTCAGCCTGGTCTTCAGCTCACGCCAGTTCTTCGGCGGAGAAACACGGTATCTGGCGTTGGAGTAGAGTAGCGGGATGGAACATGCAGACCCATTCGAATCGCTGCCCTATGCCGCATTTGTCGCCGTGTTCGACGACGCCGGACGGATCCTGCTGGTCGCCGAGGAGTATGACCGCAAACGCTACGGTCTGCCCGGCGGCGGCATCGAACCCGGTGAAAGCCCAGCCGACGCGGCCATCCGTGAGCTACGGGAAGAAGCGGGTGTTGGTATCCAATTGGACTACCTGATCGGCATGTTCCGCTTCCGGGGCCGGCTGAACTTTCTCGCGTTCGTCTTCCGCGGGACGATCGTAGACGGCGTCCCCCAGGTGCCGGCCGACGATGACGTCATCGACCTCACCTGGTCCGACCCCGCCAACCTGCCTTCAGCGTTGACCTTCACCGCGCCGTACACCATCAGGGCTGCGGTCGAGGGTGAGCGGGGGATTGTCGAGGTGATCGAGATCTCCGGATGAGTGATTCCCGGCGCATGCGGTCTCTTGAGCGATCAATCTCGATACGCCTGGTCTCGTGGCAAGATGCGTGTTACGTCGATGCAATGGTTGGCAGCATCGAATTCAAATCGCACCCGAAGTCTGCCGACTCTGAGACGCCACTCTCCTCCGCCGTCCGTCAGCTTCTTTATGCTGCTGGAGTCAGGATCAGCAACAAGGCGTTCGAGTGCACGTATGACGGCCTCGCGATCACGGGGAGGCAGTGCGCGTAGCTGCTTTTCTGCACGTCGTGAGAGCCGTAGTCGCCATGTCACTATGGTGCTCGAAGGAGCTCATCACGGATATCGTCCAGGAAGCTGAACTCTCCACGAGCAATTTCGGCCCTCGAAGCAGCTACATCGGCTGCTTCCTCACTCGTTTCAGGTTCATCATCGAGAGGCGCTTTCGCAAGTGCCTGGAGTAGCGGATCGTTCGATTCGCGGAGATTCTGCAGGTAAAGTGCTGCAACTTCCAGGTCATCCTGCTCTAACTGATCTATAAGCTTGTGGATTTCTTCTCTTGTGACCAAATTGACAACTCCTTTCGCTGGCGTTGAAGTATTCAATTGTACTGCAGGCTATTCCAACGCTACCCTCACCGGCGGCGAGGATTGGCCGGAGAAGAGCTCGATTGTTCTGACTCGGAACTTAGCGGCTGACCTCCCTTCATCTTCCGGGTTTCGCGATCAGAATCTGGCCATCGAGTCCTGCCCCGCTGCTTACATCCAGCTCACGGCAGATCAGAAATCTAGTTGGGATTATTGCGGCTGTGTCGAACCCAAATAATGAAGGAATTTCGTGATCCCTGGCTAAGGTAATTAGTGGATTTCGCCGGTTACCTTGTGAACAATGGGTAACACCTGCTCTATGAGCGGACTACTACCACTTGCATTGCTGCCGCCCGTTGAGTATCGGGCAAGGAGCAAGTGAATTGCCTCAGCACGTTTTGCAGTAGATCCGGTGCCGTTAAAGTCCAGGAACGCCTGCTTCCAGACTTCTCGTCTATCGTCGATCAATCCAGTTTTGACAGTGATATGGACTCGTCTGCTAATACTCCTCAGCATCGTATCGACAAGTTGCTTGTTAGTGACATCAGATCCCGATTCGTCTTGCTGCGAGTAGAGGTGACGACTAACTGCCTGAATCACAGTTTGATTCAGATCCTCTGACGGCTTCAGCCAATCGTATCCTGTATATCCGAGGACTCCAATATGCCTGGAAAGGGCCTTGACTCGTGTCCAATGCTGCGTGTTTTCCTTCTTACCAGCGTATCCAACGAGGCCGTCCCACCTCTTCAAGAAATCAGCCGCTGCATTGCTCATAGTTGCTGGCAACGCTGGAGATTCTGCTACTTTGGAAGTGGGCGCGGGGGCCATCAGGGACGGCAACCCATCTGGCTCGTGAGGGGCGTCCACCGAGGAAGCAGACAACGCCTTTAGCAGCTTTCGCAGTTGGGCCTTTGTTCTGCGTAGACCATCAGGCAACGGTTTGTGGATTCCGGCAACATAGAATGTGCGTTCCGGGATGTTCTTGGCAAGCAGATACTCAGATGCGCCGGTCTGCGCCGAGATTGAATACAGGGTTTGGTGTAGCGTTTCGCCAATGTGATCTTCTTTGGAAGCAGAATTCTCAAAAGCATCGCTTTCAAGTTGATCCATGTGAGTAAACACGATGTGAAGTTTGCTCTCGTGGCCGCTCGCAACGATAGATGCAAATGCATTTACTGATGCTGCTTGCATAGGTTGCAGTGCATTGTCAACCAGAACCACTGCATCAACTTTGTCGACCACCTCAGTGAAATTCTCAGGTAGGCTGAACACTGTGCCACTGGAATGTCCTAGCCCTTCCCCATCCAAAAGTATCAGTTTGGGTGAATTCTCCGTCTCGTTCCATTCGTTGCGTGGCATAAAAGGCCCTTGCACACGAATGCCGTTGACGAGCGGAGTTACGAGCTTTCCAGTGTAGGCGTGGTGCTGGCTATCAATCAAGCGGATAGTTTTGAGAAAGTCCTCTTTGTTTTGTGTTGTGTAGGTCCAACTTTGTGGCCACCCATTTTGGGAGCAGTTGACTGTTCCGGCAGGTAAGTGCTCGATGCGTTGGATGACTAGATCAAGAGTTCTGGCAACAAGTTCGATAAAGAGGCTGCTTTCCCGAACTGCGGTATCTAGTATAGCCCAATCATCATCGGATGCATCTTCGGGCGATGAATTGATTGCGTTGGAAACTGTAGAGGTGGAGGCTATATGAACAACGTTGGTCAGGACATCGTCGATACTTTTCAGTTCCGACACCATATTGTTGGAAAGAGAATCGATAGTCTCTAACGAGCACTGACCGAGAATTTGGAACAAGCGGAACCGCTGATCTCGGTGCCGATGCAGGCGATCAGCCACAGTCTTGTTGGGGAGCTGCATTACGCACGCCTCGACCGCCGCCGCGATGCAGTCTTCAATGTGCGCCTTCGTGTATTCAAAGTCACAGAATGTTGCGACGCAACGATATTCGGATACATCAGCAAAGATGAGTTCGAGATTCGCAATTGTCGTCTTGTTGCTGGCGGTGGAGGGAAACGGTTCAGTATCTGGGTGCATGCCGATCATCTGGCGTAGCAGGGTTGTTTTCCCTGACCCTGTCGCTCCAATGATTCGGATCCGTCTGTATCCTTGCTCTGACGTCGGGAACGGCAGTATAAGCTCACGAAGACTTTGACTATCTGGCGCGGCCGAGGGATCCAATGCAACGTGTGACAATGGTTCTGCGGTACTTGGCTGGTGAAGATGTGGAGCAAGTGCTTTGGCAACGATCGGATCATAGTCCCGGAAGAGCTGATTTTCTGTCAACGTTACATCTGCCTGCAGTAGGTCCAGAGCTTGTTCGAGTTGTTTGCGAGCGTTAATGGCTTTTGTCTCGTTGTAGCCATGGAGCGGAAGAATTTCCCCCGTCTGAGTGGAGGACTCGCTCGTGCCCGGCGGCAAGTATTCAAGGACCCAGTTGCCTAGCTCGTCTGACCAAATGAGCTGTGGTAACAATGCATATTTCCTCTCCAGGGAAGCGGAAGATCTCCAGAACAAAGGGTGAAGATAAGATAAAGCTTGTTTCACATCATTGTCAACAAGCAAGAGGCAAGACTGTCGTGGACTCTTCGGTGTTTTACGGAACCTGGCACTGGAGCAATTCCTGTGATCAATCGCGACGGAGTATGGAAGAGACCCGAGCACATTGCTCGGGTCTCTTCCATACGGTTTAGTCGTGGCCAAACCTAATCCGCCGCTACCTCCGTTGACTCCTCGACCGCTGGCGACCACTGGTGGCCGGGGAGCACCTGCTCGGCCAGGACTTCGGCGATGTGGACGGCCGGGCGGTTGGTGAAGTGTTCGATTTGCTGGCGGCAGGAGACGCCGGCGATGGCGATGGTGGTGGTTTCCGGGGTGGCGCGGACGCTGGGGAAGAGGCGTTCTTCGCCGACTTTGCGGGAGACGTCGTAGTGCTCGGCTTCGTAGCCGAACGAGCCGGCCATGCCGCAGCAACCTGCACCGGATTCCATCGCGGTCAGTCCGGCGTGGGCGAGCAGCTTCATGCTTGGGGCGATGCCGATGACGGCCTTCTGGTGGCAGTGACCGTGGAAGAAGACTTCGCGCGGTTCGTTGCGCCAGGCGATGCCGAGGTCTCCGGTATCGATGTGCTTCGCCAGGAACTCGTCGATCATGAACGATTGCTCGGAAACGGCGACGGTGTCGGCGTCGTCCGGGATCAGGTCGAGATACTCGTCACGCAGCGTCAGGATACAGCTCGGTTCGGAGCCGATGATCGGGGTTCCGCGTCGGGCGTAGGGTGCCAGCAGGCTGACGTTCTGGCGGGCCATGCTGCGGGCTTCCTCGATCAGACCCTTGGAGTAGGCCGGCCGGCCACAGCAGACGCGGCGGGTGACGACGACCACTTCGAACCCCGCTGCCTCGAGCAGCCGGACGGTGGCGCGTCCTGCTCGCGGGTAGTTGTAGGTGGTGAAGGTGTCGTGGAAATAGACGACCTCGCCGCGGGTCTTGCGGGTGGCGAGCGGCTGGTCGCGGTCGCGCTTGGCGCTGTGCTTCATCCACCACTTGTCGAATGTTTCGGTGGCGAACGGGGACATGCTGCGTGCCGGGGCGATGCCGAGTTTGATCATCGCCTTCTTGCCGGCTTTGGAGTTCATCGCGGCATTGGCGAATTGGGGTGCGAGTGCTGCCGCCTTCGAACTGGCGTGGATGTTGGCCATGGCGCGGGTGCGTGGGCTGACGCCATGTTCGGCTTGATAGTGTGCCAGGAACTCGGTCTTGATCTTGGCCATGTCGACGCTGGACGGGCACTCGGTTTTGCAGGCCTTGCAGGAGAGGCAGAGATCCAGCACGTCGTAGATCTCCTTGCTGAGGAGTTCGTCCGGGCTGAACATGCGTCCTGCCAGCGCGTTGCGAAGTGCGTTGGCCCGGGCGCGGGTGGTGTCGTTTTCGTCGCGGGTGGCCTGGTAGGACGGGCACATTGTGCCGGCCGAAATCTTCCGGCAGACCCCTGCACCGTTGCACATCTCGACGGCGGCAAGGAAGCCACCCTCGCGGGAGAAGTCGAGATAGGTGTCAAACGGGGCCGGCCGGTAGTCGGTGCCGAAGCGCAGGTTTTCGGTCATCTTCGGGGCGTCAACGATTTTGCCGGGGTTCATCAGCGCGTTTGGATCGAAGATCGCCTTGAACTCCTGCATCGCCTTGTAGAGCTCGGGACCGAAGATCTGCTCGTTCAGCTCAGAGCGCTGGAGTCCGTCGCCATGCTCACCACTCATGACACCGCTGAAGCGGAAGGCGAGATCGGCGGCTGACCGGGTGATCTCGTCCATCGAGCGGATGCCGCTGGCTTCCTTCAGGCTGATCAACGGGCGAATGTGGAGGCAGCCGGCGCTGGCATGGGCGTAGTAGGCGGCGACGGTTCCGTGCTGTTCGCAGAGGCGCTTGATTTCGGCGACGTACTCAGCCAGATCCTCGACCGGTACCGAGACGTCTTCAATTGCCGGGATCGGTTTGGCATCGCCCTTGATGCTCATCAACAGACCCAGCCCGGCCTTGCGGACCGACCAGACGTCGTTCTGCTGCTTCGGGTCGTAGACCTTGATGATGTCCTGGCGGATGCCGGATGCATGCAGATGAGACTCCAGATGGTCGACCTGCTGGCGGAGTTCGGTCTCGGTGTTGCCATAGAACTCGACGGCCAGGACGGCTTCCGGGTCGCCCTTGATGAAGGCGATCTGCTGGGCGAAGCCGGGCTGCTGGCGGGTGAGGCTGATCAGCATGCGGTCCATCAGTTCGATGGCCGATGGCTGACACTCGAGGATCGTCGTTGTGGCGGCCATCGCTTCGACCAGATCGTCGAACTGGAGCAGCGCAAGGGCGGTCATCTTCGGCAGGGCTACCAGCCCGACAGTTGCTTCGAGCGTCGTGGCCAACGTGCCTTCGGACGAGACGACGACCTTGGCCGGGTTGAACTGCTCCTCAAGGAAGTAGTTCAACGAATAGCCGGTGGCGCGTCGCCAGTGGCGCGGGAAGTCGCTGCGGATCAACTCGCTGTAGGTCTCCTGGA
>CAZRNC010000141.1:0-7063 GCA_964601285.1 uncultured Thermomicrobiales bacterium
CGACCGGCACGCCGTGCAGCGGGAACCGTGCCCCGGCGCTCGCTTGTGTATCCAGCCAGGCTGCATCCGCCCGGACCTTCTCCGGATTTACCGTTTCATACGCTTTGATAATCGGGTCGAAGCGCTCGATACGGGCAAGAAACGCATCAGCGACCTCGCCTACTCTGAGTTCCTGACTGTGGACCTGCTGGACGATGTTGCCGGCGGTCAGGTTGGTAATCTCACTCATTGTGATTCCTGCCCGTCCGGTGAGCCGATCTCCGGCGCAGCATCACGCAGCGCAAGTTCCCGTCCCGCAATCTCGGCCATGGCCACCGCCGTCGCTTCGATTGCGCCGGCAAGTTCGCCGGTCCGATCAGCGCCATACACAAGTGTGGATTGTGCGTTCAGCACGGTCTCGATATCCCTGGCCGCGATTGTTGGGTCAAGCTTCATGGTCCTGCCTCCTGTCTGCCGGGCGCGATTGCTACCGGTCAGTCTAGAAGATATCTGCTGGCAAGTGGCACAGCGCAGAAAAGTCCGCCCCGGTAACGGAGCGGACTTGAGACTTTGCGCAGTTGAGGTCGTTGCTACACCTTCGTCAGGTATTTCGCCAGCCGGCTGAGCGTCTGGTGTCCGCCCTCGATTGCTCCGAACCCAATTGCCTTTTCACGTAGCTCAGCAGTCGGCAGGAGCAGACGTAGCATGACCTCGGTCTTGCCGTCCCGCTCGGTGAACGTGATGGTGTTGAAGTGGTGCGGTGGTTTGGACGTGTCTCCGGCGTATTGTGCCCATGTCAATCGCTCGGGTGCGACGATCTCGTCATAGACAACCGCATTGTCGTAGTCGGTGCCATCCGGGCCGTGCATCACGAAGCGCCATAGTCCGCCCGGGGTCACATTCCGTTCGCTGGTCGTTGTGGTGAAGCCATCCGGACCCCACCACTCTTCGATGCCATCACCTGTGAAAGCGGCGAAGACCAACTCGCGAGGCGCGTCGAAGATGCGAGTCACGATTAGCTCACGCATACCGGTCAGGTACTCGTCCATGCGGTCCAGTGTCTCGCCCCAGCCTTGGGCAACCCCGGTATCGAGCATGTCGTCGCGTTCCTCTTGGGTGGCGAAGATGCTGTAGGTTGACAGGGTTGTCTTGCCGTCATGCTCCTCAAACGTATGGATGTCTGTCGTCACCTGCCCGGAAATACCTTCCAACCCAAAGGTAGAGACAAGCTTGGCCGGTGGGTCAATCTCAAGGAACTCACCATTGAACACGACTTCGTTGCCCTCGTCGTCGCGGGTGGTGTACTGCCACTTGCCGCCGACCCTGAAGTCGTAGGCGTCGACAGTGGTGGTGTGGCGCCGCTCTCCCCACCAAGCAGGAATCGCTTCGGGGTCGGTGAACACCTTGAACACCAGATCTCGCGGTGCATCGAAGACGCGTGTCAATACGAGTTCGCGTTCGGAAGGCGTTGATACTTGAAGGGTGTGTGTCATCCGGGTTCTCTCTTTCTCTCACATCATTGTCAGATGTGCCTTGCAGCAGCCTCATTGCTGCGTTTCGTCGTTGCGCTCACGTTGCTGTAGCGCCTTGAGATAGATATCCAGCCGGTCGAAACTCTCTTCCCAGAGGTGGCGGTAGGCAGCCATCCAGGAGTCGACATCTTGGAGTGGTGCAACCTCCAGCCGGCAGGGCCGCCACTGCGCGTCGCGACCGCGGGTGATCAGCCCGGCCTGCTCCAGGACCTTGAGATGCTTCGACACGGCCGGCAGGGTCATGTCGAACGGGTCCGCCAGCTCCGACACGGTCGCTTCGCCCTGGGCAAGACGCTCAAGGATCGCCCGGCGGGTCGGATCCGCCAGTGCCCTGAATATCCGGCTGAGCTGATCGTCCGTCATGTTCCGGCATACCGTTCTCGTACTTAACCAATTGGTAAAATACAGTCTAGCAGGCTGGTGTGAGATGTCAAGGAATTCTGGAATCTTCGTTCTATAACATCAGGTGTGAGCGTATCGATCAATGCACAAGAAAGCGACGGAGCATATGCTCCGTCGCCACCAGTGCGGCGATCTTCCTGAGGACCTGCCCCATACGAACGCCTGGTTTAGTCAAGTTCGTTCTGTATGCCGGTTTACGTTGGGAGCTCAGAGATTAACGGGGTCCAGTTCCCTCCGAGTTCATGCAGGCGTTTGAGTTCGGCCAGGCTTCCGAGCCATCCGGCTTCATGCTGGGCGGCGTTGTCCCACTCGTCGTCGGTGTAGCCAGTTTGGAAGAAGGTCAGGAGCGTTTTTCCTTCGGAGCCTTCCAGCTCCCAGCCGACAGTCGATCCTTCCGGGTCGGAGCAGACTATCCTCCTGTCGTGGTCGAAGTCGACAATGTCACCTTCGACGCCAAAGGTTGTCCGGCCACCGGTGCGTGGGTCGATCTCAACCTCCCAGCCGAACCAGAGCTTGATCTGTTCTGGATCAATCAGTGATGTAAACACTGCATTCGGGGATGCGCCAATCTCAATACGCACGCGAATCTCGTTCATCCGGCCGGGGCGAAAATCCGCTTTCGGTGTCAAAGGACGAACCTCGACGTATTCGGCAAGATTCGCCAGTGCCAGCCCCCAGAAGGTGTGCATGCTGTGCAGGCCATCGCGCCGCCCTGTGGGTGCCATCAGCTCCTCCAGCGACGGCAGTCCATCCTGTCTGAGGTTGAGGATTGTATGATCGTCGCCATCGGAGTTCAGTTCGATCTCGACAGTGGTGGGCTTGCCATCGAGAGTCCAGTTGAATCGGAGCAACCGGTCAGGGATCGTAGCCAACAGGTTCTGTTGGCCGCTCCCGCCCTGTGGGATGGATGGACCCCAGAATTCGAATTGCTTGTCAGATAGCGAGACGCTGGCGTAGTCAGCAAGCCAGATCCGTAGGGCTTTCTCTTCAGTGAGAGCGCCATAGACGACCGTCGGGATAGCGGCCAATCTGGCCCGTAGGCCCAACACGTCATTCACACAACAACTCTTCCTTCAACCTGACGCTATTCCAGAATCTTCCCAATATGGTCGAGCATCGTTGACCAGGCTTTGGCAGTGCGATCGACGTAGTCTGCCCACTGCTGGCCCATTTCGTGCGTGAGTGAAACAGTGCAGCCCTCGGCGGTTGGCTGAAAATCCATGCTGACGACCGAATGCTCGTTTGGCTCGGGCATCCAGGTGAATACCAGCCGGTGTGGCCGGTCGATCTCCAGGTATTCGCCGTGGTGAGGCAGTTCCTCGCCATCACGGATCACGGTGAAGACGAATCCACCGCCAACGCGTGCGTCGATCTCAATGCTTTCGACCTCACCACCAGCGGATTCAGCTTCGGAGCCGGCTCCCCACCTTTGGACCAGATCGGGGTTCAGCCACGCATCGAAAACGGCATCGGACGGAACACCGAATTGATGTGTGGCACGGGCGATCGCCCATTCGCCTGAACTCGTCACGGCTCAATCCCTTCCTCAGCTTGCTCGGCAATGCGCTTGAGTGCTGCAAGGGTGCGGTCCCAGTCGACAGCAATCGCCTCGATGTGGCGGCCGGCCTGGCTGAGACGGTCGGTGCAGACCCTGTAGCGCATCTCCCGGCCGCGACGTTGTCCTTGCACCAGTTCGGCCCGGTTGAGCAGCGACAGGTGTTTGACAATCGCCTGGCGGCTGATCGGCAGATCCTCGGCCAGCGTCGTGGCGGTTCCATCGCCGGTCTGGGCGAGTCGTTCGAGAACAGCCCGCCGGCTGGGATCAGCCAGTGCCGCAAAGACAGCATCCAGATCGTCGAGTGCGGCAATCATTGGACCGCCACTTGTTCGGCGGCCTTGCGTAGCGCCTCCATCTGGCCCTCCCAGCCCTGAACGTTGTCGCCGTACTTGTCCAGTCCTCCGGAAATCCCGGCAAACCCGCTCTCCTTGAGGAGCACCGAAACGCCGCCATTCTGTTCGGTCAGCGTAAATTCAACCAGCGTCGAGTTCTCGTCAGTCGGCTCCTGGCCCGGAAAGCCGCTTGCCCAGCGATATGCGGCGTAGCGTGGCGGGTCGAGCTGGATAACCCGAACCGGGTAGCTGCCGTACTTGTCGGTATCGATAGTAACCATCTCCCCCGCACCAGCTTCGTTGTCGAAGTGCACCTGCTCGCCAACCCAGAATCCGACCTTTGACACCAGCGACCAGACCCGTTCGATGCCGGCACTGATGAAGACTTCGCGTTCGATCACGTTGCTTGCCATTATTTCCACCCTTCAACAACGGCGTCGGGATGTCGATCCCGCACCAGATTCAACTCGATTCCATGTTCCAGCAGCGCCTTTGCTGCCGCCAGTGAGAGCGCGTAGCCCTCGGTTGAGTCGGAAATCTGCCGGTGGAGCGTCTCACCTTCGCCAGCAAATCCGCGACAGTTAATCGTGACCATGGTCGCGTCGTCACCACGAGGAGTGAAGAGCCACTCGACAGTGAGTGGCGGCTCGTCGTCCGGCCCGGTGATTACGATCTTCCGGTTCGGTTCGACCTCGAGAACATCGACGTTCATCGAGACGCCATACATCACCCACTCCCAAACGACACGTGCGCCTGGCTCCAGCCGGGCGGAGCCGCGGCTAAACCAGAAGCGCGAGGTGATTTCCGGGTTGACAAAGGCCTCGAAGACTTCTCCAACCGGCCGGCGGATCATCATCCCGGTTGTTACCACCGGTGAATTGTCATGCGTTTCTATCAATGTATTGCTCCTGTCTCGAGTCAGTTCCAGTGCAACTGAACGGTAGCATAGGAATGAATGAAATGCAACCATTCAGTTGCGCATTATCAATTCTCGTCATCCCGGGCCGCTCCTACCGTCATCCCTCGACTGCGCTCGGGAAGACGAAAAGGGAGGCTCGAGATGACGAAAAATCGGTGCTAGAATAGGAACATATGTTCGCTATCGGGAGATGCCAATGCCTGCTGATGGATCCTATTTGGAAACCGCTCCCTCACCGGATCTCGCCGGGCATGTCCGCTGCTTCTGGAGGCGGGAGATTGGCGAGCGCGAAGCCGGCCAGCCGATACGGGTATTGCCGGATGGCTGCATGGATCTGCTCTGGATGAACGAGGAGCTACTGGTTGCCGGCCCGGATACTGTCGCCTGGCAACGACGGCTGCCGGCCGGCACAACGATAACCGGCGTTCGGTTTCAGCCGGGCGCTGCGGTCACGTTGCTCGACTTGAAACCGGGAGAACTG
The DNA here is from genome assembly GCA_964601285.1 of uncultured Thermomicrobiales bacterium. Classification (GTDB taxonomy): domain Bacteria; phylum Chloroflexota; class Chloroflexia; order Thermomicrobiales; family CFX8; genus CAYWXR01. The sequence goes on from CAZRNC010000141.1 coordinate 5,204, forward strand.
TTGAACAACCGGGTGGACGCCGCGGAGTTTGCAGGCCGCTGGTCGGGCGAAACGGCCGAACAGCTGTACGCAGCTGCCGGGAATGAGCATGTGGTGTTCGAAGATGTCCTGCGCGAGCGGTTGCGGCGGGCAAGGGCAATCGATCCGCTGGTGCGTGAGGCCGTGAGGCTGGCGCTCGGAGACCCTGCGCCGGTTGTATCCGGCATCGCCCAATTACTGGGTATCAGCGAGCGTCAGCTCCACCGCCGCTCATGTGATGCGCTTGGCTATGGCATGAAGCAGTTCATGACGATTGCCCGGCTGCAGCGTGCAATGGCGCTGCAACTCCCGACAATCGCCGACATTGCCGCAACTGCCGGCTATGCCGATCAGGCGCACCTCTCGCGGGAGGTACGCCGTATGACCGGTCTCACGCCAACTGAGTTGATTGCTGGCTAATCCGCGTTCAACCGGGCGAACAGATCGACCGAGTTGCCATCGGGATCCAGAATGACGGCGTAACGCTGCCCCCAGAAGGCATCCCAGGGTTCGCGATGGCCCTCGTATCCCTGCGAGGTCAGGTCTGCATAGAGGCTGTCTACCTCGGCCGGCGAATCCACCAGAAATGCCAGCCCGATCGAGTGACCACCGCTTGGTGGGGTCCACTCCTCGTCGAACGACCGGAGCACTTCAATCGTGTCCCAAGCCATCCGCAAACCGCCCGGCAAGGTCGCCTCGACATGCCCCTCGCCATCCGACTCCGCCGGCACATCCAGCCCCAATTGCCGGTAAAACGCCAGCGACCGCGCCATGTCCTGAACGACCAACCCGATCAGATCAAACCGTACCGCCATGTTCAATTCACCTTTCAAAAGCTTCAGTACTGCCTGCCCTGTAGGTTACTGGCCAATCGCTGACGTGTCTTGAACGAATCGGACGCCGGCAATTGATGTGCTGGCCGGCATGCGCTATAAGGATGTGTCACAACACGCGAACGGAAGGAGCATCCATGGATTTCTCGCTATCTGCGGAAGACCAGGCTCTGGTCGATCGGGCGAAGGAGCTGGCTCGGGACTTTCTGAGCGACGCCCGTGCCTACGACGATGCCGCGGCATTCCCCCAACGACACATCGACCTGCTCCGTGAGGAGGGCTTCCTGACGCTTGGGGTGCCACGTGAGCTTGGCGGACATGGCATGTGGCGGGATGACCGTTTTGTCAGCTACTACCTGATCCTCGAGGCACTGGCTGCCGGCAACTCCTCGACCGGGCAGATTGTCCAGATCCAGTCCCACGCGACCGGCATCATCGGCATGCTCGGCAGTGAAGAACAGAAACAGCGCATCCTCGGTGACGTTGTCAGCCGCGGGGCATTGATTGCATCCTGTGGCAGTGAGACTGACCCTCGCCAGTTCTCGGCCAGTGATCCTGGTCGTTCCGAGCTCCAGTTGGTTGATGGTGGATTCCGGCTGAACGCAACCAAGCATTTCGCCTCATTGGCGCCGGCAGCAGACTATTACGTGCTCTACGTCATCGCGCCCGGCGCAAGCAGCACTGCCGCCGGCACGACTGTCGTTGTTGTTTCCAAGGACGATCCCGGCGTCTCTCTTGAGGACAACTGGGACGTGATGGGTATGCGTTCGACGATCAGTTGGGCGCTCAATCTGGAGGACGTTTTCGTCCCCTGGGAGAATGTACTCGGTGAGCCGGGCGACTGGATCCAGCACGATCCTCGCACGTTCACCCTGGCCTATGTCTCCAACCATCTCGGCACGGCCCAGGGTGTCTACGATTTTGTTGTTGAGTACATGCAGCAGCGCTCGTTCTTGACCAATGACGATGTCAACGTCTTCACCATGGGCGAGATGGCCTCGGCTCTCCA
>CAZRNC010000142.1:0-6989 GCA_964601285.1 uncultured Thermomicrobiales bacterium
TCGTCACGCTGCTCAATCGCGCCCGCCACGATAACCCGGCCCTGCAATCGAACGATGGTCTGGCCTTCCATGAGACTGAGAACGAGGCACTGATCGCCTATTCCAAGGTAACGGCGGACAAACGCAATTCCGTTTTGACGGTGGTAAATCTTGATCCACACCAAGTCCAGGCAGGCATGGTTCACCTGGACCTGGAGCGGTTGGGGATCAGCAATGACGATGCCTTTCAGGTGCACGACCTGCTGGGCGGTGGCCGGTACATCTGGAATGGTCCGGTGAACTACGTTGAACTGAACCCGGCCGCCATTCCGGCGCACATCTTCAGAATCCGGCACCGGGTCCGGACCGAGCACGACTTCGAATACTTCGTTTAGATACGAAAGGGCGCCGATTATCGATGGACGTACAGGTTGTTGGAGATCCTCTGAATCCCGAAGGTCCAGACTGGTACAAGGACGCTGTCATCTACGAACTGCACGTCCGGTCATTCTTTGACAGCGATGCCAACGGCATCGGCGACTTTCCGGGGTTGATCCAGAAACTGGATTATCTGAAGGACCTCGGGATCACGGCGCTCTGGATTCTCCCGTTTTATCCTTCGCCGCTGAAGGACGACGGCTATGACACGGCAGATTACAACAGCGTCAACCCGGTCTATGGCGACCTTCGCGATGTCCGTCGTCTGGTGCGGGAGGCGCATGCCCGCGGGCTGAAGGTCATTTGCGAACTGGTCTGCAACCATACGTCCGACCAGCACCCCTGGTTCCAGCGGGCACGCCGGGCCAAGCCGGGCAGTAACCATCGCAATTTCTACGTCTGGAACGACAACGATGACAAATACCGCGATGCACGCATCATCTTCAAGGATTTTGAAACGTCCAACTGGTCGTGGGATCCGATCGCCCAGGCATACTACTGGCACCGCTTCTACCATCATCAGCCGGATCTGAACTTCGATAATCCACGAGTGCACGATGCCATCATCAGGGCGATGGACTTCTGGTTTGACATCGGAGTGGACGGGTTGCGGCTGGACGCGATCCCATACCTTTACGAGCGTGAAGGAACCAACTGCGAAAATCTGCCGGAAACCCATGCGTTCCTGAAGAAGCTCCGGGCGCATGTTGATGCGAAGTACGAGAACCGGATGCTCCTGGCCGAGGCGAACCAGTGGCCGGAAGAGTCGGTCGCCTACTTCGGTGATGGCGACGAATGTCACATGGCGTTCCATTTTCCGGTGATGCCGCGGCTATTCATGGCGGTCCGGATGGAAGATCGCTACCCGATCATCGACATTCTGGAGCAAACCCCGCCGATCCCGGAAAGCGCACAGTGGGCGATGTTCCTGCGAAACCATGATGAACTCACCCTGGAGATGGTGACCGACGAGGAGCGGGACTACATGTACCGCGCCTATGCCCACGATATCCAGGCCAGAATCAACCTCGGTATCCGGCGCAGGCTGGCTCCACTGCTGGGGAACAACCGCCGTCGGATTGAACTGATGAACGGGCTGCTCTTCTCGCTGCCCGGCACGCCAGTGATCTATTACGGCGACGAGATCGGGATGGGTGACAACATCTTCCTCGGCGATCGCAACGGTGTCCGCACGCCGATGCAGTGGAGTGGCGACCGCAATGCCGGCTTCTCGACGGCCAACCGCCAGCAGCTCTACTTCCCGGTCGTTGTCGATCCGGAATACCACTACGAAGCGGTCAACGTCGAGGTGCAGCAGAACAATCCGCAGTCGCTCCTCTGGTGGATGAAGCGGTTGATCGACCTTCGCAAGCGTCACCAGGCGTTCGGCCGGGGGACGATCGAGTTCCTGCATCCGGAGAACCACAAGGTGCTGGCCTATCTCCGGCGCTTTGAAGGCGAGGACATTCTCGTCATTGCCAATCTCTCGCGATTTGCCCAGGCGGTTGAGATCGACCTATCCGAATACAACGGCTGGGTGCCGACCGAGATGTTTGGCAGCACTGACTTTCCACCGATTGGTGAGCTGCCGTACTTTATTACCCTTGGCCCACACGCCTTCTACTACTTCTCATTGGCGCCAAACACCGCCACCGGAGAACAGATTCCGGGTGAACTGGACCTGCTCGGAGCAGAGCCGCTGCGGGCCGGCGCAACCTGGGAGTCGCTGCTGGCCGACCGCTATCGCGGAGCGTTATTGAGGGCACTGCCAGGCTACCTGCGTTCCCGTCGCTGGTTTGGTGCGAAGGCGCGGCGGATTCAGTCAGTATCGATTCAGGACGCAGTTCCGCTCAATGTTGATGGCTTCGCGGCCCAGTTGCTGATTACCCATGTTGCCTATAACGAAGGTGATCCGGAAACCTACCTGCTGCCGCTGACCTTTGCAGAGGGCGCACGTGCCGAAGAGGTCATAGAGTGGATGCCCCATGCCATTCTGCGCCGGGTGACGTTGAGCAATGGCACGACCGGTGTCGTCTATGACGCCGTTTGGGAGCAGGCGTTTGGCGAGATCATGCTTGATGCCGTCGCCCGGCGACGCGCCTATCGCGGCGGCGACGGGACGCTGACCGCCACCCCGACCCGCGCCTTCCGCCGGATGCGAGGCCCGGCCGGCGACAAACTGGACAACTATGTGGCCCGCTCGGAACAGAGCAACACTTCAATCGTCTTCGGTGACCAGCTGATCCTGAAACTCTTCCGCAAGATCGAAACCGGCGACCATCCCGACCTTGAGGTCGTCCAGTTCCTGACGGAGCAGGCACGCTTCGAGCACACTGCACCGCTTGGTGGGTCGATCGAATACAGTCAGGGCCGCAACGGTTCGATGACGCTTGGGATCCTCCAGGGGTTCGTCCCGAATGAGGGCGACGCCTGGCGATATGCTGTCGATTCCGCGGCAACGTTCCTTGAAGAGGCGCTTGCGTCCGGCCCCTGTCCGGAAGATCTGGCGGCGCCAGACAAGACGCTGCTCGCACTGGCAGGCGAGGAAATTCCGGCGATCGTCAACGAGCGTGTCGGGTCGTTCATCCAGGACATCTTCCTGCTCGGACAGCGCACGGCGGAAATGCACATGGCGCTGATGACCGGCCATGAGAACCCGAACTTTGCCGCTGAACCGTTCTCGATGCTGTACCAGCGGTCGCTTTACCAGTCAATGCGCAGCCAGGTGGGCCGCGTCTTTGATCTCCTGCGGCATGCCGAAGACATGCCGGAGGATGCGGCGACGATCCTGGAATTGCGCGACGACGTGCGGGATCGTTTCAAGTCGATCATTGACCGGCGAATCCACGCCCAGCGGACCCGGATTCATGGTGATTATCATCTTGGACAGGTGCTCTATACCGGCCGTGACTTTGTCATCATCGACTTCGAGGGTGAGCCGGCCCGGCCCATTGGCGAACGGCGGATCAAGCGCTCTCCGGTTGCTGATGTCGCCGGGATGTTGCGATCGTTCCACTATGCCGCCTTTGCCAATCTGTTCGATGTTGGTACTGGCGTTCCTGTCCGGGAGGGCGACCTGCCCCAGGCAGAGCGTTGGGCACACTTCTGGAACACGTGGGTTAGCGTTGCCTTCCTGCAGTCCTATCTCGAACATGCCCGCAATGGCGGCTTCCTGCCGACTGATGATGAAGAACTGCAGACGCTGCTCGACGTCTTTGTGCTGGACAAGGCGGTCTACGAACTGGGCTATGAACTGAACAATCGGCCCGGATGGGCGCGTATTCCTCTGCACGGCATTCTCAATGTCATGCAGCGGCCGGAATGAGACCATGGTAGATCCTGCGTTGATTGACCTCGCCACGCTGTACGGCATCCTGCCGGAGTATCACGATGTGCGCGGCGAGCTACGGCCGGCATCGCAGGAGGCGTTGCTCGCGATCCTGGCATCGCTTGGGGTTGAAAGCGGTTCGCTCGCGATGCTTGCTGCCGAACGGCGCAATGTCTTGCACCAACGCTGCCTGGAACCGGTGTTGATCGGCCGACCGGGCGAAGCAGTCATGGCGGAGATCCGCCTTCCGGAACATACGCCGGGCAACCTGGAATGTCATATCAAGCTGGAGCATGGTGAAATGCTGGAGTGGTCGGCCGGACTGGACCAGCTACCGGTGCATCGGGTTGATGACCTGGCCGGCTCCCGGATCGAAGTCCGGGAGATTCAGGTGTATGGCAGCCTGCCGCTGGGCTACCACGACGTAACGATCACTGCCGGCGGTGTGCAATCGACTGCCCGGCTGATCGTCGCGCCGGTCAGTGGCTATTCAAGCCCGGTGGATCGTGGCTGGGGGACGTTCCTGCCACTCTATGCCGTCCATCACCGGAAGAGCTATGGCCTCGGAACCTATAGCGATCTTGGCAGCTTGAGCAGTTGGGCCGGCGAACTCGGAGCAAACCTGTTCGGCACGCTGCCGCTGCTGGCAACGTTCCTGAACGAACCGTTCGACCCCAGCCCCTACTCACCGGTCAGCAGGCGATTCTGGAACGAACTCTTTGTCGATATCGACAGCGTACCCGAGCTGGCTGGCTCGCAGGAAACGCAAGACCTGCTGGCTTCGAGTGATGTCCAGCGGGAGATTGCTGACTTGCGCGAAGACGATCTCGTCAACTACCGGCGAGTTGCCGTTCTCAAGCGGAAGATGCTGGACGGACTTGGACGTACGCTGCTGGATTCTCCCTCGTCGCGCCGGGATGCGTTCCATGCCTGGGTGGATTCCCATCCGCTGGTTACTGAATACGCTCGCTTCATGGCGACGGTCGATAGCCAGCGCAATTCCTGGATGAACTGGCCGGCATCATGGCAGGATGGCCAGCTGCCGGAAGACGCAATGCGAGCGGAAGACGTTCACTATCACCGCTATGCGCAGTGGCTGGCGAGCGAACAGCTTGCCCGGGTGGCAGCAACGCCTGGCGCTGCCGAGCTGTACCTCGATCTTCCGCTGGGCGTCCACCGGGACGGATTCGACGTCTGGCAGCAGCGCGACCAGTTTGCCGTCAATGTTCGGGTCGGCGCGCCGCCTGATCCGCTCAGTTGGGATGGCCAGGATTGGGGATTCCCACCGCTGCATCCTGAGCTGATCCGCGAGGACCGCTACGACTATTTCCGGCAGTGCATCCGCCATCATTTGCACCACGCCGGCGCACTGCGGATTGACCATGTGATGGGTTACCACCGCCTCTTCTGGATTCCCGAGCAGATGGCTGCTGCCGATGGTGTCTACGTCAGCTACCGGCAGGAAGAGATCTATGCCGTTCTGACCCTTGAATCGCATCGCAATTCGGCTGCGCTGATTGGTGAAGACCTCGGCACGGTTCCGCCCGGAGTGCGTGAGGCGATGCACCAGCATGGGCTTGCGCGGATGTACGTAGTGCCGTTCGAGCTTGGGGATGCCCACGAAGATGCCCTGCGGCCCCCGGAAGCCGGGATTCTTGCGACGCCCAACACCCACGACATGCCACCCTTTGCCGCGAAGTGGCCCGAGATTGACGAGGGATCACGTGAGCGTGTCGTTGCCTTGCTCCGGGAACGTGGCTGGCTGGCAGAGGATGACAACACTGTCGAGCAAGTGTTCCGGGCAGTTGTCCGCTTCCTTGGTGCGAGTAGTGCCGGGGTAGTGCTGTTGAACCTCGAGGATTTCTGGGGTGAAACGGAATCCCAAAACGTACCCGGTACGACCGATGAACACCCGAACTGGCGCCGGAAGACCCGGTTGGACCTTGACCAGATCACGGCCAGCACCGAGATTGCCGAACTTCTGCACGAACTGAATACGATTCGAAACGACGGAAGGTGATACGGCATGCATGGCGACTTGCGATACGACCAGTCGCTGCTTAGCGACGATGATCTCTACCTCTTCAACGAGGGGAGCCATCTGCGTCTCTACGACCATCTCGGCAGCCACCCGGGCGCCGTCGATGGGGTTGAAGGGACCAGCTTCGCTGTCTGGGCGCCAAATGCGTCGACGGTTTCGGTCATTGGAGATTTCAATGGCTGGAACGGCGAAAGCCACCCGCTCCGTCCCCGGGGTTCGTCCGGCATCTGGGAAGGATTCATTCCCGGTGTTGGCCACGGAACAATCTACAAGTACCGTATCAGCGCCCGTGATTCCGGATACGTCGTTGAAAAGGCAGATCCCTTCGCCCTGCACGCCGAGACGCCGCCGCGAACTGGCTCGATTGTCTGGGATGACTCCTACGACTGGAACGACGAAGACTGGATGGCCGACCGCCGCGATCTGAACGCCGCCACCGCGCCACACTCAACCTACGAAGTCCACCTTGGCTCCTGGATGCGCGTGCCGGAAGAAGGCGGACGCTCGCTTTCCTACCGGGAGATTGCGCCAAAGCTGGCGGAATACGTCAACCGGCTCGGGTTCACCCATGTCGAGTTCATGCCGCTAACCGAACATCCCTTTTACGGTTCCTGGGGCTACCAGACGACCGGCTACTTCGCGCCGACCAGTCGCTACGGCACGCCGCAGGATTTCAAGTACCTGATTGATTATCTCCACCAACACGGTATCGGCGTGATTCTCGACTGGGTTCCCTCGCACTTCCCCGGAGACGAGCATGGGCTGGCCTACTTCGATGGCACGCACCTCTTCGAGCATGCCGACATGCGCCAGGGTTTCCATCCGGACTGGAACAGCTACATCTTCAATTACGGTCGCGACGAGGTCCGCAGCTTCCTGTTGAGTTCGGCGATCTACTGGCTCGATCGCTACCACATCGACGGGTTGCGAGTGGATGCGGTGGCCTCGATGCTCTATCTCGATTACTCCCGGCAGCCGGGAGAGTGGATTCCAAACGTCCACGGCGGGCGTGAAAACCTGGAGGCAATCTCATTCCTGCGCCGGCTGAACGAAGAAGTCTACCGCCAGTTCCCGGATGTCCAGACCATCGCCGAGGAATCGACCTCGTGGCCATTGGTTTCGCGTCCCACCTGGATGGACGGGCTTGGCTTCGGCATGAAATGGAACATGGGCTGGATGCACGACACGTTGAGCTATTTCGGA
>CAZRNC010000143.1:0-6988 GCA_964601285.1 uncultured Thermomicrobiales bacterium
TCAGCGGGCAGCATTTGGCGGTGCAATCGGACTTGTCTGCGGCGCTGATCTGGTCGTTGCCGCCGAGGATGCGAAGTTCTCGCTCTCCGAAGCGCGTTTGGGTTTGGTGCCGGCGATCATCAGCAGGTCGGTCATCCTGGCGCTCGGCCACCGCAACGCCCGCGCAACGATGATGCTCTCCGAACCATTCGATGCCGAACACGCCCAACGGATCGGGCTGATCCACGAGGCTGCTCCGGAAGCTGACCTGGACAGTGTCATCGAGCGCTGGCTTGGCCAGATCACAGCCGGCGCACCGGGTGCGCTGGCAGACGCCAAGGCGCTGATCCGCGACATCAACGCAGCCACCTCGGTCGACACCATCCGTTCTCGGGCCCTCGACCTTGCCGCCGACCGGCGGGCCGATCCGGAAGGACAGGAAGGGTTGCTCTCGTTCATGGAGAAGCGGCCGCCAACCTGGAGCGCAGAATGAACCAAACCCCGATTCTTGCCATTGCCAACCGTGGCGAAATTGCCATCCGCATCGCCAGAACTGCCACCCGGCTGGGTTGGACGCCGGTTCTCCTGCTCGGAGATGCTGATCTCGACTCACTGGCCGCCCGGACAGTTGGCAACGTTGCCCGCGTAGCATCCGAGCTTGACCCGGAAGCCGTGGTCCACGCTGCCCTTCGGGCCGGGGCGACGGCCCTGCATCCCGGCTACGGCTTTCTGAGTGAACGTCCGGAACTGGCGGCTGCATGCGCTGAGGCCGATCTGCTGTTCATCGGCCCGACAGCCGAAACACTGACCATCTGTGGCGACAAGCTGGCCACCCGTGAAGCGGCCATCAGGGCCGGAGTCCCGCTGCTGCCGGCAAGCGAGGCGCTTAGCACCCAGCAAACCCAAGCCTGGGAAGAAGCGGCCAACAACGTCGGCTACCCGTTGATGGTGAAAGTCACCAACGCCGGCGGTGGACGCGGCCTGCGAGTGGCCCGGTCAGAATCTGATCTTGAACCTGCCGTCCGCTCGGCACTGAACGAGGCCGGTGGTGCAAGCGCCAGCGTTTCCTTCTATTTCGAACGCTATCTTGAGGGCGCACGCCACGTTGAGGTGCAGGTTGCCGGCAATGGCGAACAGGTCATTGCCCTTGGCGACCGCGACTGCTCGCTGCAACGCCGCCACCAGAAGGTGATCGAGGAAGCGCCGGCACCGGGACTGGAAGACGAAACCCGCCGGATAGCGCACCACTCCGCCGTCGCCATTTGCGAGGAAGTGGGACTGAAGGGCGTTGCCACGGTCGAGTTCCTGCTCGGCAGTGACGGCACGCTGGCCTTCATCGAGGTGAACCCCCGCTTGCAGGTGGAACACACCGTCACCGAAGAGGTCACCGGGCTGGATCTGGTCGAGGTGCAACTCCGGATTGCCGGGGGTGACGCACTCCCGGCCACCATCGCGCCGCAGGGCCACGCGATCCAGTCACGGCTCTATGCCGAGGACGCCAGCCGAGCGTTCCTGCCCAGCCCCGGAGAGATCGCCGTGCTCGATTTGCCAGATGGCATCAGGATCGACGCCGGGTTTGCGGCTGGCGACACGGTTACATCCGGCTACGACCCGATGATCGCCAAGCTGATCGCTCACGGTGCAACCCGTGACGAAGCAATCTCGAACCTGACCGGGGCACTGACCGACCTTCGCATCGCCGGAATCGCGACCAACCGGCCCTGGCTGCTGGCGTTGCTTGCGGACGACCGCTTCCGGGATAACACCCACGACCTGGCAACGGCCGGGGACGTCAATACGCCGTTGGAGCCACCACCGGCCAGCGATCTGGCGTTGCTGGCGTCCCGACCGGTCCCGACCGGCACGGACACCCAAACAGCCTGGCAACGTTCCGGATCGTTCAGGATCGCCGGCGAAGCGATGCTTGCTTTCCATGGCATCGATGCGGAGTGGCAGACCAGCGTTCCGGTTCGAGACTCGGCGATTGACGAGCCGGGCAGCATTGTCCTGGACCGGGGCGGATCGTATGAACTTTCAACGCCACGCGGCCGCTGGCAGATTGGACCGGGCGCTCGTCCGGCTGACGCCGCCGGCGAACGTGCCAGCGACGGCAACATTCTGACCCCGATGCCGGGCACACTGCTTTCGATTGATGTTGAAGTTGGCGACACTGTCAACGCCGGCCAGGTGGTTGCCGTGATGAGCGCCATGAAGATTGAAATCTCGCTGGCGGCTCCGTTCGACGGAGAGGTCAGCTACATTGGAGCCGCAGCCGGCGACCTGGTCGGCTCAAAACAGACCGTTGTGACGATTACTGCCGGAGAACAGAGCGATGACTGAACGCGATACCGTGCTGAAACATCTGCCAGAACGGGTAACCATCTTTGAGGTTGGCCCGCGCGATGGCTTGCAGAACGAAGCCACGCCGATCCCGACCGATCTCAAGGTGGAGTTCGTCACCGACCTGATGGATGCCGGGTTGACCTGGATTGAAACGACCTCGTTCGTCAATCCGAAGGCTGTTCCCCAGCTTGCCGACGCCGGCGAGGTCATGGCCCGGATAGACCGCCGGCCGGGAGTTCGCTTTCCGGTGCTGGTTCCAAACGAACGCGGCATGGAACGGGCCATCGAATCGGGCGTCGATGCGATAGCCGTCTTCACCGCAGCGTCCGAAACGTTCAGCCAGGCGAATGTCCGGGCGACAATTGACGAGACCTTTGTCCGCTTTGCACCGGTTATCGAGACGGCCAGGCAGCACGACGTCTGGACCCGCGGTTACGTCTCGATGGCGTTCCACTGTCCATACGAAGGTCGGATCGCACCGGAAAAGGCGATCGAAGTGGCCCAGCGGCTGTTCGACCTGGGCATCGATGAAGTCGCCATTGCCGATACGGTCGGACGAGCCACACCGGTCGAAACCGGCGCACTGCTTGACCTTGCCGTCACCGACCTGCCAGTCAGGAAACTGGCGTTCCACCTGCACGACACCAACGGTCTGGCGCTGACCAACGTGCTGCTGGCGCTCGAAGCCGGCATCACCGTCATCGACGCAGCCGCCGGCGGACTGGGTGGTTGCCCGTTCGCCCCCGGTGCGCCCGGTAACCTGGCCACCGAGAAGCTCGTCACCCTGCTCGACGGCCTCGGCATCGAAACCGGCGTCGACGCAGCCGCCGTCGAGAACGCCGGAAGGAAGATCCGGGCGTTCCTTGCTAATCCCGGCGGTTCGTCGGTTTAGGCTCCCATACCGTCATCCCGAGCGAAGTCGAGGGACCTCGAGCCTCGATGGTTGACGTCACCTGGAAAGCTCCGTGGCTCGAGATCCTTCGACTTCGCTCGGGATGACAGATAAACTGGTCTGCTCGTGCCGGAACATCGAGGCGCTGTACGCGGACGCATGCCATTCGCATCAAGTTAAGCCAACTTGAACGAAGTGCGCACCAAGTTCAATTTGTCATCTCGACCTTCCTCTTCGTCATTTCGACCGAAGCGGAGAAATCTCGTCCGGCAAGCTTGATGCCGTGTGGATCCTGTTCAGCGGACGATTTCAAAATACAGTCCCGTTCGCCAAAGATCTGATCACATTCGCAAGTCCGATGTCGAGATCTCTCCACTTCGGTCGAGATGACAAATTGAGATCTTCTACCCTGTCCTAACCTGGCACGAATGGCCGCCTCGCAATGCACCCCTACCCCCGCGGGGGGACTAAACCCGACACCGTCTGTGTTACGATCCACTGCAACGAAACGATTGAACGAGGAGGTTCTATCCATGGCGACGAAGCCGCTGCCTGGCGTGGATGTTGTTGGTATCCGCTATCGCGGAAGCGCACCGGCGGTGCGTGATGAACGTGCGCTGGATGCCTATATCGCGTCCGGCATTTACGATTCCGCACCAATCCCGGTAACCGTCCACGAACCGCAATTTCCCGAAGAACAACGGACAGAGAACCCGACGACGAACCTCGGCCTGATGGGCGCAAGCATTGCCGGCCAGGTTGCCGAAACGCTCAACGAGGGCAAAGGCGTCGTCATGGTTGGTGGCGATTGCAGCCACATCACCGGCGTGTTCGGTGGACTGCAGACCGTCTACGGCCCGGATGCCCGGGTTGGGCTGGTCTGGTTCGACGCACATGGAGATTTCAACACGCCAAGGACGACCCTCTCCGGCATGCTTGGCGGGATGCCGGTGGCAGTCAGCGCCGGACTTGCCTGGCCCAACTGGCGTGAAACCTCAAAGATGCAGGCTCCCATCCCAACCGACCGCATCCTGATGGTCGATGTCCGCAACCTGGATGTCGCCGAGGAGCAGTTGGTCCGGGCAACCGACATTCGCATTGCCGCGCCGGCTCCGGGATTTCCCGGTGAGGACCTGCAGGCGTGCGTCGACGATCTCGCCGAGAAGTGCGATCTGATCTACCTGCATATCGATTCGGACATCCTCGACCAGGCGTTCGTGCCGAACCATGGAACCCGTGAGCCAAACGGACCGGACATGGAGCAGGTGCAGGCAGCGATCGAAACGGTGATGGCAACCGGCAAGGTGATCGCCTACGCGGTCGTCTCGATCTACGCCGAAGGCGAAGGGTCCGAGACCAGCATTGCATCCGGGATCGAACTGATCCGGTACGGGTTCGAATCATGGAGCAGGAATGGTGTGCCGGAGGCATTGCAACCAGCATGACAGAAACCGGAAACGGCCAATGGATCATCGAAACCCAGGCACTCCGCAAGGCGTACGGCGCCTCGGTGATCGCCCTGGATTCGCTTGACCTGCAACTGCCAAACTCGGCGGTCGGATTGCTTGGCGCAAACGGTGCCGGCAAATCGACGCTGATCAAGGCGCTACTCGGGCTGCTCCAGCCAACCTCAGGTTCTGCCTGGGTGCTGGGACGCAATGTCGCCGAAAACGCGCTCTCAATCCGGGAGCGGGTCGGCTACATGCCAGAGTCCGACACGCTGCCGATGGACGTTACCGCCGCCGATTTCGTTGGCCACATGGCCGAAATGAGCGGCTTGCCGGCGCGCTCTGCCCGGCAACGCGCGAACGACGTGCTCTATCACGTCGGGCTGAACGAATCGCGCTACCGGCTGATTCGTGGTTTTTCGACCGGCATGAAGCAGCGGGTGAAGCTTGCCCAGGCGATCGTCCACGATCCCGCGCTGGTCTTCCTTGATGAGCCAACCAACGGTATGGATCCGCAAGGCCGGGACGACATGCTTGATCTGATCGCCCGGATTCACAACAACCTTGGCATCACCGTCCTGCTCTCTTCCCACATCCTTGGTGATGTCGAGCGGGTTTGCGATTATGTCATCATGCTCGACTCCGGACGGCTGGTTGTCGCTGATAGCGTTGAAACACTGCGCCAGGGCAGTACTGACATCCAGGTAAGGGTGGACGGCGACGTTCAGGATTTCGCCAACCGGCTGCGGGCACGCCAGGTGACCGCCCAGGTATCCGGCAGCGAGATCTTCGTCGAACGCGATTCCGACGAGGTATTCGACGCCATCCGCGACGTTGCCGCAGACCTCGGCATCGCACTGCGGATGCTCCGGCCACGTGAACGCTCGCTCGAGGATGTCTACATCCAGACGGTCAGCGCAACCGGCCGCGTGGAACCTGCCGGCGAGGAGGTCTCCGTTGGCCACTGATCAAACCAGCGCTCCGACACCACAGCCATACGGTGAGGTGTTCGACCGTGGCTACCAGCACTATGACGGCCAGCGGCTTGGGCGCTCGTCGTCGATCAAGGCGCTGATCCTCTGGTCCGTCAAGCGCGGTATCGGCATCAAAAAACGCTGGACCGCCAAGATCATGCCGATCGTCCTGTACGGCCTGGCCTATCTCCCGGCGATTGTCATCACCGCCATCATCGCGTTCCTCCCGGCAGAGGGCTTGGGATATGGCAGCCTCTACGGCTTTCTGGAGTTCATCATCCTGATCTATGCCGCCTCGGTCGCTCCGGAGATGCTCTGCGACGACCGGCGCGAGAATGTACTACCGCTCTATTTCTCGCGTCCGATAACCAGGATGGACTATCTGGTCGCCAAGATCTCGGCGATGGCGATCCTGATGGCAACCATCGTCTTCGGCCCGGCGCTGATGCTCTTTGCCGGACGCGCACTGACAGCCGACAGCCCGGCAAGCTGGCTGGTACGCAATTTCGACGAGGTGCTACGCATCTTCGCATTTGGCACATTGATTTCGGCGCTCTACGCCGGCATCGGTCTGGTAATTGCCACGTTCACCACCCGCAAGGGCATCGCCGCAGCCAGCATGATTGTTGGCCTGATTATCATTACCGGTATTGTCCACGGTTTGCATGAAGCTATCGACGCATCATGGTCACGTTTCCTGGTCTTCCTTAGCCCGTTTGACATCATCACCGGAACCCGCGCCTGGGTCTTCGGAGAGTCGATCAACAACGAGGGGTTGCTTGGCGCTGCCGACATGCCCGGCTTTACCTATGGACTGGCTATTCTGGCATTCGTTAGCATCGCCGCAGCAATCATGCACCGGCGCTACCTGCGAGAGGATTAGCCGGCAATGGCAGAAGTACAAACACAACAGGTCGGACCAATCGCACCACCGATTGTCGAAGGCGCACCGATCGTCGCTCGCAATGTCTCCAAGTGGTACGGCGACGTCGTGGCGGTGTCGGATGTCTCGTTCAGCGTTGAACCGGGCGTCACTGCCCTGCTTGGCCCGAACGGCGCCGGCAAGTCGACGATGCTCGAAATGCTGACCGGGCTGCTTCACCCTTCGTCCGGATCAATCCAGATTCTTGGCAAACCGGTTCGCGGTGACGAGACGCTCTATCGTGATGTCGGCCTCGTTCCGGAGCAGGAACACATCTACCCGTTTATGACGGCTCGCGAGTTCCTGGTGCTGAACGCGGTCCTTCAGAAGGTCGACGATCCCGATGCAGCGGCCGTCATGGCACTGGAAATGGTCGAGCTTTCGAAAGACGCCGACCGGCCGATTGGCGGATTCTCCAAAGGTATGCGTC